>JAOIXS010000009.1 GCA_028225715.1 Candidatus Pelagibacter sp. | reverse complement strand
TTTATATTTCTGTGATGCAAGCATTTCGCCAAATGTAATTTTTTTTCCAATTGGTATGAAAATAGGATCATAACCAAACCCATTTTTACCTTTTATAATTGGTGAAATAAAACCCTCAACTTTACCAAGAGAATTTATTATTTCTTTGTTCTTATCATAAATAGTTAAAGCACAAATAAATCTAGCTTTAATTTTTTTTTGTCTCCAATCTTTGTCTTTTTTAGAGAGTTCTTTGAAAACTCTATTCATTGCCTTTTTAAAATCACCTTTGTTACCTCCCCATCTAGCAGAATAAATTCCAGGATCTCCATTGAGAGCATCTATTTCTAAACCTGAATCATCGGACAGGCATATCATTTTTGATTTTTTAGAGAAAAATTTAGCTTTAATTAGTGAATTTTCTTTAAATGTTTTACCATTTTCAGGAGGACTTTTGATTCTAAAGTCCTGTGGGGAGAATATTTTTAGGTTTTTAGGTAATAAATCTCTAATTTCTTTCAATTTTCCCTTATTATTAGTACCTACCAACAATTTTATAATTTTATTCTTTAGCATCTAGCAATTATTAAATTTCATACCATATAAGTTGACATGGAAAAAGATCAAAACGAAGAAATAAAAGAGCCTGAAACGGCAGAGCAAATTCAAGAAGGCCAAGAAGATTCAACTGAAAAAAAAGAAGAGATAAAAGAGTTGACGCCTGAAGAAAAAATTAAGGAGTTAGAAGATAAGCTTACTAGAACCTTTGCTGAAATGGAAAATCAAAGAAGAAGATTTGAAAAAGAAAAAGATGATGCTTTTGATTATGGTGGATTTTCTTTTGCAAAAGAGGCTTTGAATCTAATTGATAATCTGGAGAGGTCAAAACAAATTTTAGAAAATGATGAAGTGTTAAAAGATACTGAAGCTTTAAAAAAAACTTTAGAACATTTTGAAATTATAAGTAAAGATATGGTTTCAATTTTCTCAAAAAATGGAATTACTCCTGTGGTTTCTATTGGTAAGAAATTAGATCCTAATCAACACCAAGCTATGATGGAAATTGATGATGATCAAAAAGAACCTGGAACAATAGTTCAAGAAATTCAAAAAGGTTTCATGATGAAAGATAGGCTTTTGAGACCAGCATTAGTTGGGGTTTCAAAAAAAACTACAACTCAAAATGATCAAAAAAGTGAGGAAAATATAGAGAATTCAGACAATTAATTATAATTGCCAGAACTTGTAGATTAAAAATTAACACTTATATGAAGGATAGGATTTAAATTATGAGCAAAATTATAGGAATAGATTTAGGAACAACAAACTCATGTGTGTCTATCATGGAAGGTAGTCAGCCAAAAGTTTTAGAAAATGCTGAGGGTGCAAGAACAACCCCTTCGGTTGTGGCTTTTACTGAAGATGGAGAAAAACTTGTAGGACAACCTGCAAAAAGACAGGCTGTTACTAATCCTGAAAACACTATTTTTGCTGTAAAGAGATTAATTGGAAGAAATTTTGAAGACCCTACTGTAAAAAAAGATATTGCAGCTGCCCCTTTTAAAATTGTAAATTCAGAAAAAGGAGATGCTTGGATTGAAGCTAGCGGAGAAAAATATTCACCCTCTCAAATCTCTGCTTTTATTCTTCAAAAAATGAAGGAAACAGCTGAAAAATATTTAGGCCAAGAAGTAACAAAAGCTGTAATTACAGTCCCTGCATATTTTAATGACGCTCAAAGACAAGCAACAAAAGATGCTGGTAAAATTGCTGGTCTTGAAGTTTTAAGAATTATTAATGAACCAACTGCAGCATCTCTTGCTTACGGTTTAGATAAAAAACAAAATAAAAAAATAGCCGTTTATGACTTAGGTGGTGGGACTTTTGATGTCTCTATTCTTGAGTTAGGTGATGGTGTATTTGAAGTTAAATCTACAAATGGTGATACATTTTTAGGTGGTGAAGATTTTGATAATACAATCGTTGATTATTTAATTGGTGAGTTCAAAAAAGATTCTGGAATTGATTTAAGATCAGATAAATTAGCTCTTCAAAGATTAAAGGAAGCTGCTGAAAAAGCAAAAATTGAATTATCTTCTGCAGAACAAACAGATGTTAATTTACCCTTTATAACAGCTGATAAAACTGGCCCAAAACATATCAATCTAAAAATGACTAGAGCTAAATTAGAAGCTTTGGTTGAAGATTTAATCTCAAAAACATTACCACCATGTAAAACTGCTCTTAAAGATGCTGGTCTTACCGCAAATGAAATTGATGAAATTGTAATGGTTGGTGGGATGACAAGAATGCCCAAAGTTCTTGCTGAAGTTAAAAACTTTTTTGGTAAAGATCCAAATAAAAGTGTAAATCCTGATGAAGTTGTTGCAATGGGTGCTGCAATCCAAGCTGGAGTACTTCAAGGAGACGTTAAAGATGTGCTTCTTTTAGATGTAACACCTCTGTCACTTGGAATTGAAACATTGGGTGGGGTATCAACAAAATTAATTGAAAAAAACACAACAATACCAACAAAAAAAAGCCAAGTATTTTCTACAGCTGATGACAATCAGCCTGCTGTATCAATAAGAGTACTTCAAGGTGAAAGAGAAATGGCATCTGACAATAAAATGTTAGGTAATTTTGAACTAGTTGGAATTGCGCCTGCTCCAAGAGGAGTTCCTCAAATAGAAGTAACTTTTGATATTGATGCAAATGGAATTGTAAGTGTTTCTGCTAAAGATAAAGGAACTGGTAAAGAGCAAAAAATTCAAATCCAGGCTTCAGGTGGTTTAAGTGATGAAGAGATTGAAAAAATGGTGAAAGATGCTGAAGCAAATAAAGAAGAGGACAAAAAGAAAAGAGAATCTGTGGATGCGAGAAATCAAGCGGATACTTTAATCCATTCAACTGAAAAAAATCTAAAAGAGCATGGTGCTAAAGTTTCAGATGCAGATAAAAAAGCAATAGAGGATGCTTCAACTGACTTAAAAGAAACTATTAAAGGAACTGATACTGAAGAAATTAAAAAGAAAACAGAAACTTTAGTTCAAGCTTCTATGAAACTGGGTGAAGCTATTTACAAATCTCAAGAAAAAAAAGAAGGTTCACCTAAGGACGGTGATAAGAATGATGAAACAAAGAAAGACGATAATGTAGTTGATGCGGATTTTGAAGAAGTAAAAGAAGAAGAAACAAAAGAGGATAAAAAAGAAGAAGATAAAGAAAAAAGCGCTTAAGACTTAAAACAACTATCATCTTAAAGTAACTTATGGCTAAAAGAGATTTTTATGACGTCTTGGGTGTTGGTAAGAATGCGAGCCCTGAAGAATTAAAATCTGCATATAGAAAACTAGCAGTTAAACATCACCCTGATAAAAATCCTGGAGATAAAACTTCTGAAGATAAGTTTAAAGAAGCTGGTGAAGCTTATGGAATCCTCTCAGATAAAGAAAAAAAACAAAACTACGATAACTTTGGCCATGCTGCTTTTGAAGGTGGTGGTGGAAGACAAGGTGGAGGCTTTGGTGGAGCAGATTTCTCAGATATTTTTGAGGATTTTTTTGGTGATTTCGGTAGTAGACAATCAAGAGGCAGACAAAAAACTAATAATAGAGGCTCTGACCTACGATATGATTTATCTATTACTCTTGAAGAAGCCTATGAAGGCAAAAAACAAGATATAAAATTTTCAACTACAGAAAAATGCAATACTTGCAAAGGTAATGGCTCTAAACCCGGTCATTCTCCAGATAGATGCACAGTTTGTGGTGGAAATGGTAAAGTAAGATCTAACCAAGGTTTTTTTACTGTTCAACAAACTTGTCCTCAGTGCGCTGGTTCTGGTGAAGAAATAACAAATCCATGCACAGATTGTAATGGTCAAGGTAACAAGCAAGCTTCAAAAAAAATATCAGTTACAATCCCTAAAGGTGTTGATGATGGTACTAGGATTAGATTGGCTGGCAAAGGTGAAGCAGGATCTAGGGGCGGAGCAAATGGTGATCTTTATCTTTTTATAAATGTTCATTCTCATGACTTATTTAAAAGATCTGATGAAAATCTATTCTTTGAATTCCCTATATCCATTGCAGATGCAGCATTAGGAACCACAATAGAAATACCAACAATTGATGGTGGAAAAGCTAAAATTAAAATACCTGGTGGAACTCAAAATGGAAAACAGTTTAGACTAAAGGGTAAAGGTATGCCTTATATGAGAGGAAGTGGAAATGGAGACTTTTATGTCCAAGTAAATACCGAAGTTCCTATTTCTTTAAATAAAGAACAAAAAGAATTACTTGAAAAATTTAGAGAAATTGAAAACGAAAAATCTAATCCAAGTATTAAACAATTCTTTCAAAAAGCTAAGAGTTTTTGGAAAAACTAAAGACTAATTAGATAAAAAAGGTTAATATTTTCTTAGATGAAAAAAATCAATTTAGCTATTTCTGGTTGTCTAGGGAGAATGGGTCAACAACTTATTAAATCTTCAAAGAATAATAAGAATTTTAAACTAGCTGCTCTTACAGAAAATAAAGTTATCAATAAAAAAATTGCTGGTATCAAGCTTGATATGAATACTGAACAAGCTTTTAAAAAAACTGATGTAATAATAGATTTTACAGTCCCAAGCTGTACTTTAGATATTCTAAAAATTGCATCTAAATTAAAAAAAAGAGTAGTAATTGGAACAACTGGATTTAACAGGAAAGAAGAGATTCTAATTAAAAAATTTTCTAAAAAAATCCCTATTTTAAAAGCAGGCAATATGAGCCTTGGTGTTAATTTATTAATGTATTTAACTGAAATTGCCTCAAAATCACTAAATGATGAATATTTAAGCAAAGTATTTGAGGTTCATCATAAACATAAAAAGGATTATCCATCAGGAACAGCTTTAATGCTTGGAAAAGGAATTGCAGATGGGAAAAATAAAAACCTTGATAGCTTAATGGGTAAAAAATTTTTAAATAAAAAATCTTTTCCTTATGGAAAAAAAATTAATTTCAATTCAATTAGAAAAGGTGAAATTGTTGGTGAGCATGAAGTTACATTTTCTAGTGGTAAAGAGATAATAAAATTAAATCATGAGGCTTTTGATAGAGCTCTTTATTCAGATGGAGCATTAACAGCAGCAAAATGGCTTATTAATAAAAAACCAGGTCTTTATTCAATGAGAGATTTATTGAATTTTAGATAATGGATGAAAAAGAAAAAGCTAAAAAAATACTAAAAATTTTAAATAAAATTTATCCAACAACCCCTATCCCACTAGATCATACTAATAATTATACTCTCTTAATGTCGGTTCTTCTATCAGCACAATGCACTGATCTAAATGTTAACAATGTAACTAAAAATATTTATCCAAAATATAATAGACCTGAACATTTTGTAAAATTAGGCAGAAAAAAAATTGAAAAATTGATTAAAAGTATTGGTCTCTTTCGGGTAAAAGCAAAAAGTATTTATTTGATGTCTAAGCTGCTTCTAGAAAAGCATGGGGGTAAAGTTCCTAAAAGCTTTGAAGAACTTGAAAAACTGCCTGGTGTAGGCCATAAAACAGCAAGTGTAGTCATGTCTCAGGGTTTTGGAGTTCCAGCTTTTGCAATTGATACTCATATACACAGATTAGCTCAAAGATGGGGCCTAACAAATGGAAAAAATGTTATCCAAACCGAAAAAGATCTAAAAAGAATTTTTCCAGAAAAAACATGGAGTAAATTACATTTACAAATAATTTATTATGGAAGAGAATTTTGCAAGGCTAGGGAATGTTATGGTTTGACTTGTAAAATTTGCACGACTTGTTATCCTAATCGAATAAATCCAGTTAAAATAAAAAAAGCTTAATATGAAAATACTAGGAATTGGTAATGCAATTGTTGATGTCATTTGTAAAGTTGATGATCAATATTTGATAAATAATCAATTAACAAAAAGTACAATGAAATTGGTTGATGAAAATGAGTTTAAAAAACTTTTATCAACTCTAGAAATTGAAGAAACAGTTTCTGGTGGATCTGTTGCAAATTCTATTGTTGGACTGTCTCAATTAGGAAATGATGTTGGATTTATAGGCAAGATTAATGCTGATGAATTAGGAAAAAAATATGAAGAAGGTCTGACTATAGAAAAAGTTCAGTATTTTTATAATAAAAAAGAGGAAGTTTCACCAACTGGAACTTGTTTGATATTGATCACACCTGATGCAGAAAGAACGATGGTTACATTTTTAGGAATTGCTGGAAAAATTAGCCAAAGCGATATTAATGATAAAGCTATACAAAAAAGTGACATGATATTTTTAGAAGGATATTTGTGGGATGAGGGAGAACCAAAATCAGCTTTTGATAAAGCAATGTCACTCTCTAATACTAAAGCAATGTCTTTATCAGATCAATTTTGTGTGGAGAGACACAAAAAGGACTTTTTAGATTTAGTTAAAAATAAACTTGATATTATTTTTGCAAATGAACAAGAAATTAAATCATTAATCAATGCTCAAAACTTTGATGAAGTTATTGCATTTGGAAAACAACTAGGAAAACTGTTGGTTATTACTCGAGGTGAAAAAGGAAGTATTGCTATTAAAAATAATGAAGTTATTGAATGCCAAAGTAAGTCAAATTTAAAAATAGTAGACTTAACAGGTGCCGGTGATCTATTTGCAGCTGGTTTTCTCCACGGTTATATCAATAATTTTTCTATTAAAGACAGTCTTGAAAAGGGCACTGAGATGTCTTCAAAAATAATTGAAAAAATTGGCGCAAGGTTAAATTAAATCATTTTAGTCAATAAAATAGCCACTTTTATCACTTAATATAAAACTCTGATCATTAAATTTATCATCTATTTTTTTTCTTAATCTATAAATATGCGTTTCAACCGTGTGGGTTTCCATATTTGTTGAATAGCCCCATATATTTTTCTGTAAATCTGCCACATCATATTTTGTTTTTGTTGCACTTAAGTATAAAATAATTTCAATTTCTTTTTCAGTTAATTTTAAATGTAAATCATTTTTAGCAATAAATTTTGAATTTATGTCTAATTCATAATCCTTAATATTAATTTTAGACTGCTGGTTGAATCTTAATTTTATTAATTGAATGTTAATTAATTCTATCAATCTATCAATTGGGATTGGAAATAAGCTTAAGTCAAAAAAAATTTTAGGATCTAATTTTTTTTCTAAAATTAATTTATTATTTGATTTAGAGATAATTAAGGAATTTTTCAAATCTATATCAGATTTTTTTAAAAAAATATCCTCACTTACATAATTTTCAATATTAAAAGATAATTTATCTTTAATCTCATTTAGAATTTCATATAATGAATTAAAATTTATAATAAAAAGATTTTGCTTAATCATATTTAGTTTTGTTTATGATAATTCATGTGAAAAATAAAAACACCCTTATAATTGATAATTTTAAATTAAAGTGCTGTGTTGGTAAAAATGGCTTAAAATCAAATAAAATAGAAGGTGATTATAACACTCCCAAAGGACTATTTAATTTAAAAAAATTATACTTCAGAGAGGATCGGGTTGGCATTCCAAGGTGTAATTTGAACAAGAAACCTATCAAAAAAAATATGGCTTGGTGTGATGATCCCAAAGATCAAAAATATAATGAAGAAATTAGAACACGTAATAAAGATCTCAAAGAAAATTTATATAGAAAAGACCACAAATATGACTATGTAATTTCTATTTCCCATAATGAAAAAAAAATTCCAAACAAGGGAAGTGCTATATTTATTCACTTAACTGATGATTATAAACCAACCGCTGGATGTGTTGCTTTAAAAAAGAATGATTTTGAAATATTATTAAAATTAATAGATAAAAAAACTAAGATTAGAATAGGTTAATCCCTGCTACCAAATATTTTTGAACCCACCCTAACATATGTTGCATTAAATCTAGTTGCTTCTAGGTAATCTCCTGACATACCCATACTTAATTCTATTAAATTTAATTCTTTGTTTATGTCATTCATTTCTGAAAAATATTTTTCTGTATTATTGTCATTTGGGGGAATGCACATTGTACCAATAATGTCTAAATTCAAATTTTTGCAAAAATTATAAAAGTCACTCAACTTTTCTTTATTTATTCCTGATTTTTGATCTTCATCTCCAATATTTACTTGTATGAATATTTTAGGTTTTTTTCCTTGTTTTTCTTGTTCTTCAGCAATTTTATTTGCTAATTTTAGACTGTCTAGTGAGTGAATATAATCAAACAATTTTAATGCAAATTTAACCTTATTGGTTTGAAGTCTTCCTATCAAATGCAGCTTAATATTATCGTTTCTATTTTTTATATCACTCCATTTATCTACTCCTTCCTGAACTTTATTTTCGCCATAATGAAGATGTCCATGCTCAATTAATGGTAAGATATTTTCAATTGGAAAAGTCTTTGATACAGCAATTATTTTAGGTGGTTTGTTAAGATTTGCTTTAGATTTAATAAGGTCTTCTATATAAATTAAATTTTTAACCGTGTTATGCATAATAAAATTTCAAATAAATATTACTTTATAAATAAATTTGACCAAAGTCACATAGATAAACAAGACAAAGATACGGCTATAATTTATAGAAATTATAATCAAGAAGTCGATGAAACATTAATTTTACAGTTAAAAAATTATTGTAAGAAAAAAGGTAATAAATTTTTACTTTCTAATAATGTTAGATTGGCAATAAAATTTGGCTTAGATGGCATCTATATTCCATCATTTAATAAAAGTAAAAAGCATCTTTCTTATTCTTTTAAAAAAAATTTTATTATTTTAGGCTCTGCTCATAATATTTATGAACTAAAGACTAAAGAATTACAAAATGTTCAAGCTATTTTTTTATCATCAATATTCAAAAAAAATAAAAACTACTTAGGTATTTATAGGTTTAAATTACTGTCTTTATTAACAAAAAAAAAGATTGTGGGCTTGGGGGGAATTTCTAAAAAAAACTTGAAAATGTTAAATCTAATTAATTACTTTGGTTTAGCGGGTATATCATTTTTTGAATAAAAAAAAGGCCCCTATAAAAGAGGCCTTTTAAATCTATATTACTTGAGTTAATTAAAACGCAAATGATAATGTGAACTCATAACCTTCAAGGTCATCAGATGCTGCAAAAGCAACGTTATCAACTTTGTTCATAGCTCCAGCTAAAGTCATTGATCCCATTGTGTAAGAAGCAGACAAACCTGTTGATTCTTGCGCATCACTATCAGTATCTAAAGTAGTTTCACTTACGTGATAACCTACAGAGATATTATCTGATATAGCGTAAGTGATACCATAAGCATCAGTTTCTAAATCAGAAGCTGCAGCGTTTACGTCTCTTTCAGATACTTGGTAACCTACAGTTACTGGTCCATATACATACTTAACGTACATAGTAGAATCATCTTGTGTAGTACCAGATACTTCTTCACTGTCACCAGCTGCGTAACCCATAGATAAACCTTCAACTGCTTCTGGTGCTATAGTAATTGAATAATCGCTGTACGATTTATCAGTTACTGCATCAGATGCGTTTATGTAACCTATTGAGAAACTTGCACCTGAAACTGTTGGTGAAGTATATTTAATGCTACTAGCTCCAGAAACACCATTAATTACATTAGCATCAGCTCCTGCAACTATGTCCCATGATTCTTCGTAAGCGTTAGGCATAACGTCATCCATTGCACCTACTGCAAGAGTTCCACCTGAACCATTGAAATTCACTGATCCCATTTCGCCAAGAGTTAAAGTTATGCTGTGGTCATCTAATGCTCCACCATCTATTTCATAGTGAACTGCAACGCCCCAACCATTATCCATTTCGCCAGAAGCGTTAAAGTTAATGCTATCACCCATGTACATACCATTACCTCTATTAGCTTTACCTCTGTTCGTATCGTCGAAAGATATTGAAGCTCCACCAGTAACACTCATATCAGCAGCAAAAGCTGAAGTTGAAATAAGTGCTGTTCCTAATGCAGTCAAACCTAATGTTTTTAGTTTGTTCATTGTTTTTCCTTATTTGTTAATTATTGTTTAATATTAAACTGAGTATAAATAGCATTTAATGACAAAATTTTTTAACTTTCCTCAATATCTTTTAAAAATAATCAAATATGTTGTATTTTTACATCACTTGTATTTTGTTGATTTACCTGTTTTTTTTTGACATTTTGCCTTAAAACACTACTTATTCATTCAATTTTAAAATTATTATAATGATTAGTTTAAAAAAGCTTAAAATATTACCATTTTTAACATTTATCGTCTTTGCTCTTAATTCTTGCGGGGTTACTTTACCAGGTGGTGATGCTAAAAAATACCCTCCAGACCCCAAATTAAGAGTACAAAAAAATTTAGATGAGGGAAGAGGGATACGATTTAATACAAAAAAATTGGGTGGTTCAGGAAACTTTGAATTTGCAAGCTCTAATGAATTGTGGAGAGCCTCTTTAGATACAATTGATTTTATGCCCTTAGCTTCTGTAAATTATGGAGGTGGTATTATTATTACCGATTGGTATTCAGCAAATGAAAATTCAAACGAAAGTATTAAAATTTCAATAAGATTTTTAACTAACGAAATAAGATCAGATTCTTTAGATATAAAAGTTTTTAAAAAAAAATGTAAGTCTCAATTAAATTGTGTCATTTCTGAAAAGACCGGAGATTTAATTCCTGAGTTAAAAGAAAAAATTTTAAAAACTGCAGCGGCTTACAAAGAAAATAAGAATAAAAAAAAATAGTATTTTAAGTTTCATAATTAGTCAACTTGATATGGTTTAAAATAAATTAAATTAATTTTTGTGGATAGATATAATTTTAAAACAGTAGAAGAAAAATGGCAAAAATTATGGGAAGAAAAAAAAATATTTTCAACTGTAGTCGATAAAAGTAAGAAAAAATTTTATTGCTTGGAGATGTTTCCTTACCCATCGGGGAAAATCCACATGGGCCATGTTAGAAATTACACAATTGGTGATGTGCTAGCAAGATTTAAAACTTTACAAGGATATAATGTCCTTCACCCAATGGGCTGGGACTCTTTTGGAATGCCTGCAGAAAATGCTGCAAGACAAAATAATTTAGATCCAAAAACTTGGACAGAATCAAATATTAAAATCATGAGATCTCAACTCAAAAAGCTTGGGCTATCAATTGACTGGGATAAAGAAATTTCAACTTGTTCGCCAGACTATTATAAACACCAGCAAGAGTTTTTTTTAAATCTGTATGATAAGGGGTTAGTTTACAGAAAAGAAAATTATGTTAATTGGGATCCGGTTGATGAAACTGTTCTTGCAAATGAACAGGTGGTAGATGGTAAAGGTTGGAGATCAGGAGCTATAGTTGAAAGAAAGAAGTTAAATCAATGGTTTTTTAATATCTCAAAATTTTCGGAAGAGCTTTTACAAGGATTGACTGGCTTAGATAATTGGCCCAACAAAGTAAAGGTGATGCAAAAAAACTGGATAGGTAAATCATTTGGTTGTGAGGTTGAATTTAAAATTGAAAGCAGCAAACCTATAGAGAATATTAATTGTTACACAACTAGACCTGACACTTTATTTGGTTTTTCTTTTTTGGCTCTTTCAGTTGATCACCCTTTAGCAAAATATTACGAAGATGATGAAAAATTTCAAGAATTTAAAAAAGAATGTTCTAAAACTGGAACCACTGAAGAATCTATTGCATCTGCAGAAAAGCTAGGATTTAAAACCGATTTAATTGCAATCAATCCATTGGACAACAATATTAAAGTTCCTGTGTATTTTGCAAATTTTGTATTAATGGATTATGGATTGGGTGCAGTTTTTGGTTGTCCAGCACACGATCAAAGAGATTTAGATTTTGCAAAAAAATATAATTTAAAAATTACACCCGTTGTTAAACCTGAAAAAGATAAAGACTTTCAAATAAATAACGAAGCTTATACAGGTGAAGGATATCTTTATAATTCTCAATTTTTAGATGGTTTAAAAGCTCCAACAGAATCTATTATTAAAACTATTGAATTCCTTGAAAAAAATAATTTAGGAAAAAAAAAAATTAACTATCGATTAAAAGATTGGGGTATATCAAGGCAAAGGTACTGGGGTTGTCCTATTCCTATAGCTTATGATGAGGACGATAAGCCTATAAAAATACCTAAGGATATGTTGCCCGTTAAACTTCCAGAAATTAAAAAATTAAGTAGTTCTGGAAACCCTTTGGACACAGAGAATAATTGGAAATATTTTACTTTAGATGGAAAGAAATATAGAAGAGAAACAGACACATTAGATACATTTGTTGATTCTTCCTGGTATTTTTTAAGATTTTGTTCACCTCATAATTCAGATCACGGATTTACTCAAGAAGAAGCTAATTATTGGATGCCAGTTGATCAGTATATTGGAGGGGTAGAGCATGCTATTTTACACTTGTTATATTCAAGGTTTTTTATGCAAGCTATTTCATATCGAGATGATGAGTTTAAAATAAAAGAGCCCTTCGATGGTTTGTTTACACAAGGCATGGTTTGTCATGAAACTTATAAAGATCAACAAGAGAATTGGTTAAGTCCAGAAGAAGTAACCTCTGATGATGGTAAAAAATTTTATAAAAAAGATAACCTGTCTGAAAAAGTAATTGTTGGACCAACAGAATCTATGTCAAAATCAAAAAAGAACACTGTTGATCCAGAAAGTATAATCAAAAATTATGGAGCAGACTCAGTTAGGTTGTTTATTTTGTCAGATAGCCCTCCGGAGAAAGATGTTCAATGGTCAGATCAAGGTATGATAGCGTCATTTAAATTTGTACAGAAATTATGGACATTAAACTCTAAAATTTTAGATAGAATTAAAAACAATAACCTAGACTATGAAGGTGAAGGTGAAGATTTAATTAAATTCACCAACCAATTAATTCATAAAGTAACCCAAAACTTAGAAAAGTTTCATTATAATGTTATAGTTGCCAATCTTTATGAAATGTATAATTTTCTAATTAAAGAAATTGATAAACCAATAAAAAAGAGTGTTTTAATTGATAATTATAAAAAGATTTTAATTTTAATGAATCCTTTTATTCCTCATTTTTCAAATGAATGTTTAAGCACTATCAATGAAAGCCTAATAAACTGGCCTACAGTTTCCAAAAAAGACTTGATCGAAGAAAAAATTAGTTTTGTTGTGCAGATAAATGGTAAAAAAAGAGCTATTTTAAACATAAAACGAGACATGATTGAGAATGATGTTTTAGAAATTGTTAAACCAAATCAAGAAATTCAAAAATTTATTAAAGGTCAAAAAATTAAAAAATCAATTTTTGTACACAACCGACTAATAAATATTATAATATAAAAAATGCAAAAAAAAATATTCAAATTACTTTTATTATTATTTCTGACATCTTGTGGCTATGAGGCAATGCATTCAAAAAAAAATACTATAAATTATAACTTTTCCATAAGTGAAATAAACTTTAATGGTGACAGAGAAATTAACCAAAAAATTAAAGCAAAACTAAATAATTATACTCTAGATAAAAAAGATAAAAATTTTATATTGAAAATTTCTAGTAACTCAAAAAAAATAACCTTGTCAAAAGATATCCAGGGTAATGCCACAAACTTTCAAAAAATAATTGTGATGAGTGTGGAAGTATTAATGAATGATAAATTCAAAAATAGTTTTATAATTATGGAAAATTTTGATTATAACAATAACCCTAATAAGTTTGATTTGAGAAAGTATGAAAAAGAAATTAAAAATAACTTAACAGAAACAGCCGTAGATAAGTTAATTTTTAAATTATCAAACATACAATGATACTAAAATCATTTGAGTTAAACAAAATAAAAATAAATAAATATAAATTTTATCTATTTTATGGTGACAATGAAGGCCTAAAAGAAGAAATAATTAAAAATTTATTTGAAAAAAATTATCTAGATAAAATTCAAAGATATGAAGAAAAAGAAATATTAGATAATATTAATAGTTTTTTTAATAGTGTTTTTACTAAATCTTTTTTCGATAATGAAAAGCTCATAATCATTAATAGAGCTACTGATAAAATTAGAGAAGTTGTAGAGGAGTTAATAGAAAAAAACCCTGAAGACATTCTAATAATTTTAAATTCGAAGAATCTTGAAAAGAAATCTAATCTAAGAAAATTTTTTGAAAAAGAAAAAACAATTATATGTGTTCCATTTTATGAGGATAATAATCAAACATTAAATTCAATAATTAGTCTTTTTTTTAGAAATAAAAAGATTCCAATATCTCAGCAACTAATAAATGTCCTGATAGATAGAAGTAGAGGGGATAGAAAAAATTTAAATAATGAATTGGCAAAAATTGCTAGCTATTCATTGAATAAAAAAAACTTAAATCTTGAAGAAATAATAAATCTGACCAACCTAGCTGATAACTACAGCGCCTCAGAACTGGTAGATCACTCACTTGCTAAAAATACAAGGAAAACCATCACTATTTTAAACGAAAATAACTATTCAGATGAAGATAGTATTATAATTATTAGAACATTATTAGCAAAACTGAAAAGATTGGTTAAAATTTATGAATTAGTTGATGAAAAAAATAACATTGAATTAGCAATTTCTGCATGTAGGCCACCAATTTTTTGGAAAGATAAGGCGCTTGTTACTCAACAAATGATCTCTTGGAGTAAAGATCACTTAGAAAATTTAATTTATAAAACTAATGAGATTGAACTTTTAATTAAAAAAAACTCCAGCCTAGCAAAAAACATATTATCAGATTTCATAATCGACAATTCAAAAAAAACTAATAATTAGATTTTATTATTTCAATTATTTTATTTAGTTGGTCCAAATCTTTATATTCTAATAATAAAGATCCTGAATTATTTTTTTTATTTTTAATTAAAATATTAAGACCAATTTTTTCTCTAATTGAATTCTCTAAGGCCTGTAGGTTTGCATCCTTGGAGGATTTAAGGGAGCTCTTCTTAGTCTTAAAAATTTTAACAAAATTTTCTGACTGCCTAACTGAAAGATTTTTTTCAACCAATTTATTTGCTACAAATTCTGCATTATCCAAACCTACTAAAATTTTTGCATGTCCTGCTGTTAATTTTTGAGTTTCAATTAATTTTAAAACTACTTCTGGAAGATTTAGTAATCTTAAAAAATTAGCAATATGGCTTCTACTTTTTCCAATAAATTGTGCTACTTTTTCTTGGTCATATGAAAACTCTTCGATAAGACGTTGATAACCACGTGCTTCTTCTACTGCATTTAAGTCATTTCTTTGAACATTCTCAATAATTGCAAATTCTAAAGACTTTAAATCATCTACATCCGTAATAACTACTGGAACCTCGTGTAACCCTGCCTTTTGGGCTGATAACCACCTTCTTTCTCCAGCAATTATCTCATACTTTGAATTATCATTATTAGATTTTCTAACAATAATTGGCTGAATAACGCCTCTCTCTTTTATTGAGTTTGTTAAATCTTGTAAACTTTCCTCATCAAATGTTTTCCTTGGTTGAAATTTATTGCTTACGAGATCAGATATCGAAATTTTATTAACATTTATTTCTGCTTTTGTTTCACCTATCAAAGATGATAGGCCTCTACCTAATCCTTTCTTTATTTTATTTGCATCCATTATGCAGCACTCCCTATTTTTTGTTCTTGATTAATAAATTCATCTGTAAATTTAAAATATGATTTACTGCCTGGACATGATTTGTCATAAATTAAAACAGGCATACCATGTGATGGGGCCTCTGACAGTCTAACATTTCTTGGGATCACGGTTAGATAAACTTTTTCATTAAAATAATCTCTTGCTTCTTTTTCAACTTGCGTTGAAAGTTTGTTCCTCTTGTCATACATTGTTAAAAGTATGCCTCTTATTTTTAATTCAGGATTTAAATTAACTTTTATTCGTTCTATGGTTTTCATTAGCTGGGTTAAACCTTCTAAAGCAAAAAATTCAGTTTGTAGCGGCACCAATAGCGAGTGAGAAGACACCAGAGCCATGACTGTGAGCAAACTTAATGATGGTGGACAATCTATAAGTATATAATCATAGGTTGATCTAGAATCATTTAAATATAGGGTTAATTCGCGTTTTAAAATGAAGGCTCTCATATTATCATCAGCTGTTTCGACCTCGAGGCCAGATAAGTCTACATTAGAAGTAACTATATCTAAATTTTTGAACTCGGTTTTTCTTATCACATCAGAAATTGTCTTTGTTCCATTCAACACTCCATAAATAGTATCAGTCGAATTTTCTAAATTGGATAGTCCTAGTCCTGTAGTAGCATTTCCTTGTGGATCAAGATCGATTACTAAAACTTTTTTTTCTTGTTGAGCTAAACCTGCTGCAAGATTAATTACTGTTGTTGTTTTTCCGACCCCACCCTTTTGATTTATTACAGAAATAATTTGCATCTAGTTTTTTAATATTTTTTTTTAATGTTTTTTATGTTTAATAAAAATGAATCTTCACTTGTAATACTTTTTTTCTTTTCAAAATCAAAATCCCAATTTACTAAAGTTTCTTCTAAAACTTTTTCACCATTTTTTCCCATGAAGACAATTAAATTTTTGTAACTATTAAAATTTTTATAGACTAAATCTAAAATTATAGGCAAAGGTTTAAAAGCTCTTGCCATTATTGTACCCGAGTCTAAATTTTGTGCCTCAAAAATATTTTCTTGCATGACTTCGGTATTTAATTTTAAATCTCTAGATACTTTTCTTAAAAAAGAGCTTTTATGGTGACTTTTTTCATATAAGTGAACTTTGATCGAATTTTTCTGATTTTTAATCATAATTGATATAATTATACCTGGCATACCTCCACCAGAACCTATATCTGTTATAATATTACTATTTAAATCAACAAATTCAATAGTTTGTGCTGAATCAATTATATGACGTTCTCTAATAACCTCATTTTTGGCTGTTTCTTTACTTATTATATTAATTTCGTCATTTCCCCGCTGTAGCATGGATATAAATAGCTCAAACTCCATTAATGTTTCACGTGGAACATTTTGGTTTTTTAGTAGTGGATACTTTTTAAAAATTTCTTCCATTAAGCTATTAGCTTAATAGACTTTCTTTTTACATGTGACAACAAAATATATACAGCAGCTGGGGTTATTCCATCAATTCGCAGTGCTTGTCCCATAGTTTTTGGTTTTATCTGTTTAAATTTAGCTTTTACCTCATTTGATAGTCCTGATAGATCATCATAATTAACTTTCTCAGGTATAACTAAATTTTCGTCTCTTTTAAATGCTAATATATCTGCTTTTTGCTTCTTAAGGTATCCTCTGTAATGGGCATTTATTTCAATTTGTTCATCTATTTTCTTATCAAAAAAAGGTATCTCAGGCCAAATTTCTCTTATTTTTTTCATATCAACACCTTTTTGCGTTAATATTTCATTAGATTTTCTTAAAACACCATCTTTTGCAATTTTAATGTCAAAGTTCTCTATTTTTGTTGGAGATATAGATGATTTGGACATTATTTTAGATATTATTCCTAATTTATCCTCCTTATCTTTAAAGATATCTTCTCTTTCTTTTGATATTAATCCAATTTCAATTCCTTTATTTGTTAATCTTTGGTCTGCATTATCTGCTCTCAAGCTTAGTCTATATTCTGCTCTTGAGGTAAACATTCTGTAAGGTTCGGCGACACCCTTTGTTACTAAATCATCTATCATAACTCCAATATAGGCATCTGATCTATCCAAAATAAATGGCTCTTCTTTCTTAAAAGATAACGCAGCATTAATTCCAGCTATTAAACCTTGAGCAGCAGCTTCCTCATATCCAGTTGTCCCATTTATTTGTCCAGCAAGGAATAAGTTTTGAATTTTTTTAGTTTCAAGGGTTAAAAAAAGTTCTCTTGGGTCAATATAGTCATATTCTATAGCATAACCTGGTCTAATTATCTTAACATTTTCTAAACCGTTGATATTGTTACATATTTCTTGTTGAACATCCTCAGGTAACGATGTAGATATTCCATTTGGGTATATTGTATGATCATTTAGGCCCTCAGGCTCTAAATATATCTGGTGACGGTCCTTATCTGCAAACTTTACTATCTTATCCTCTATTGAAGGACAGTATCTTGGGCCAACCCCTTGAATGCTTCCTGAATACATCGCGCTTCTTTTTAGATTTTTTTGGATTATTTTATGAACCTTTTCATTCGTATAAGTCATCCGACATGAAACTTGTTTGTTTAAATTTTTTTTAGTTAAGAAAGAAAAAAAATAAGGATCATCGTCTGCAAACTGTTCTTCTAAATTATCATACTTAATTGTTCTAGCATCAAGCCTTGGCGGTGTCCCTGTCTTAAGTCTTCCTATTTTAAAATCATATTTTTCAAGTTGTTCACTTAACCCTGTTGAGGGCTTCTCATCAAATCTTCCTGCTGGTGTTCTCTCATCACCAATATGAATCAAACCATTCAAAAATGTGCCTGTTGTTAAGATTAGCTTACCACATAGAATTTTTTTGCCTGACTTCGTTTCAAAACCACTTATAGTGTTTTTATTAAAAATAAATCTTATTACAGGATCTGAAAAAATACTTAAATTACAGTAGTTTAGTAATTTTTCTTGCATATATTTACGATATAATGATCTATCTGATTGAGTTCTGGGTCCTTGAACTGCAGGCCCTCTACTTCTATTTAATAATCTAAATTGTATACCTGATTTATCTGCGATCTCTCCCATCACACCGTCTAAGGCATCTATCTCTCTAACTAGGTGACCTTTACCAAGACCTCCTATTGCAGGGTTACAAGACATCTCACCAATGGTTTCAATTTTGTGAGTGAATAGAGCAGTGTTAACTCCAAGACGTGCAGACGCTGCAGCAGCTTCACAACCAGCATGTCCTCCTCCTATAACAACTACCTCAAATGATAAATCATTTTTCATAACTTAAATTTATAACTGATATGAATATTTACAAGTAGACAGTATTTTTTTAATAAATATTTCTTAAGTTAATTAAGGCTACGTGTTTATGATTAAAATTGAAGAATTAGTGATAGATTTCAACTAAAATGGAGAAAATTAGCTAAAAAAACCCTTTAAATATTGATTATTTGCCGATGCAAAAATCATTGAAAATACTACCTAATATCTCTTCAACATCTACTTTTCCAACTATCATTCCTAAATGTCGGGTTGCTAAACGAAGATCTTCTGCAGCTTTATCAAAATCTTCAGCTTCATTTTTTTCTTCAAAGTTTTTCAAATAATTTAAGCTTTGTTCAAGATGTTGTCTATGTCTTGCACGTGTAATTAAAATATCTTCACTTGTGATAAATTTATTTTTTAATTTGTTTTTAATCTTTAAAATTAAATCTTCTAAGTTGAGATTATTTTTTACTGAAATTAAAACATGTTCATAATTTTTTATTTCAGAATTTAAATCTTCTTTTAGAAGATCAGATTTATTGACTACAAGTATTGCATTTTCATCCATCAATTCCTTCAAAACTCCTTTAAAATCCATGCTTTTAGCATCTATAACAATTAACTTTAAGTCTGCATTTTCTGCTTTATCAAGTGCTAATTTTATTCCTTTTTTTTCTATTTCATTTTTAGAATCTCTAATTCCTGCGGTATCAGAAACAACCACTGGATAACCATCAATATTTAAATGCGTCTCGATAACATCTCTTGTGGTTCCAGCTATTTCTGAAACGATTGCTACATCTCGGTTTGAAAGATGATTTAGTAAACTAGATTTTCCAGCATTGGTTGGTCCTATGATTGCGATCTTAAAACCTTCTCTAATTCTTTCACCAACTTTCTGATCGTCTAAAATTTTTTTTATATTTAAAATTACTTCATTAGAAATTTTTTTTATATTTTTCAAAATATCTTCAGGCAGGTCTTCATCTGGAAAATCTATTTTTGCTTCAACGTGTGATAAAATTTTTAAAAGTTTTTCTCTTAACTCATTAAACTTATCTGCAGAATTTCCATTCATAATTTTTATTGCTTGTTGTCTTTGGATTTCAGTTTCTGCTGAAATTAAATCTGCAATACTTTCTGCTTTCAACAAATTTATTTTTCCGTTTTGAAATGCGAGTTTTGTGAATTCACCTGCTTCGGCTAGACGACAGTTTTCAATTTTTGAAATAGAGTGGTGTAGGGCATCAATTACTGCCTTGCTACCATGTATATGAAATTCAGCCATATCCTCGCCTGTGTAGCTCTCAGGGCCAGGAAACCACAATATTATACCCTCATCAATAAGCTCAGAAGTGTTGATTTTGTTGATTTTTCTTAATGTGGCAACTCTTGGCTTAGGAAGCTCTGCATTTGTTATTAGCTTTATTACTTTCTTGGTGTCTTCTCCAGAAACTCTAACAATTGCTATTCCAGAAATTCCTGGGCCAGTAGAGAGAGCATAAATTGTCATGCTAATATTATAGCTTCAATTTTGTAGTTCTGTAAAACTTTAAATTAATTGGTGAGGGTACAACTGTGTTAAGCTGGTTTATTCATTGAGCTAAAGAAATCTGCATTACTTTTTGTTTCTTTAAGTTTTGAATTAATAAATTCAATAGCATCCATTGTTCCCATTGGACTAATAATTCTTCTTAGCACGTTCATTTTTGAAAGGTCGTCTTTATCAAACAATAATTCTTCTCTTCTTGTTCCAGATTTGGTTATATCAATTGCTGGATAAATTCTTCTTTCAGCAATTTTTCTATCTAGAACTGTTTCACTATTTCCAGTACCTTTGAATTCTTCAAAAATTACTTCATCCATTCTTGATCCAGTATCAATCAAGGCTGTTGAGATGATTGTTAAAGATCCACCTTCTTCAATATTTCTTGCAGCACCAAAAAATCTTTTGGGTCTTTGAAGTGCGTTTGCGTCAACTCCACCTGTTAGTACTTTTCCAGAACTTGGGATTACTGCATTATAAGCTCTACCCAATCTTGTGATTGAGTCTAATAAAATTACTACGTCTTTTTTATGCTCAGTTAATCGTTTTGCTTTTTCAATTACCATTTCAGCTACAGCAACGTGTCTTGAAGCAGGTTCATCAAAAGTAGAACTGATAACCTCACCTTTAACAGTTCTTTTCATGTCAGTTACTTCTTCTGGTCTTTCATCAATTAATAAAACCATCAAGTAACTTTCTGGATAATTTTTAGCAATTGAATTTGCAATACTTTGTAAAATCATTGTCTTACCCGCTTTAGGAGGGGATATAATAATTGATCTTTGACCTTTTCCAATTGGACTTACAAGATCAATTAATCTTGGAGTTAAATCTGGTTTTTTTTCAATCTTCGTTGTCTCAACTTCCATCACCATTTGTTTGTTTGGATAGAGTGGAGTTAAATTATCAAACGCAATTTTGTGACGAGCTTTTTCTGGTTCTTCAAAATTTATTTTTTCTACTTGTAATAATGCAAAATATCTTTCTCCTTCTTTCGGTGCTCTGACAGGACCCTCGACTGTGTCTCCTGTTCTTAAGCCAAATTTCCTAATTTGACTGGGACTAACATAGATGTCGTCTGGTCCAGCCAAATAGTTTGATTCCATTGCCCTTAAAAAACCAAATCCATCTTGTAATAATTGCAAAACTCCAGCTCCAGTTATTTCCTCTTTTTCTGCAACTTTTTTTAGTATCGCAAATAAAATTTCTTGTTTTCTAAGTGTGCTAGCATTTTCAATCCCAAGTTTTTCTGCTTGAGCTATTAATTGTTCAGACGATTTTAGTTTTAGTTCTTGAATATTCATGTTGAGGGATTGTGATTAAGGTTGTTGGATAATTTGAATATATATACTCTAACGAGTATTTCAAGTCTAGATCGGTTTAAATATAACAATAAAAACAACTAAAATAAGCAGTATTGTTGGCACTTCATTAATTATTCTAAAAAATTTAGAGGATTTAGTATTTTGATCTAGTTTAAAATCATTGAGCAATTTACCTAAATAGAAATGATAAATTGTTAATAAAGTTATTAATATTAATTTTAGTTTTAACCAAAGCGTTAAGATAGACTCAAATCCAATAACAGAGATTAATATTAATCCAAAGATCCAAGATAAAATCATTGCTGGCAGCATGATAAAATAAAATAATTTTCTTTCCATTGTTTTAAATATTGAAGATGAAATTTTATGATCAATATTTTCAACATGATAAACAAAAATTCTTGGAAGATATAAAAGTCCAGCCATCCAAGAAATTACGGCTATCAGATGCAGGCTTTTAAACAAAAGATAACTATTCATAATTTAAACAAGGACACTTTTTGAAATTTGAAGGGCACTGAATTTTTGGAGGATAAAGGTTTTCACTAAATTTATATTCATTTTTTTTTATTATTAATTCCGACATTGCTTTAATAAAATCCTCATTAATGCCAAGAGCTGGGACACGTGTATAATTTTTACATCCATTAGCATCTGCTATCTCCTTATATTCTATATCTAGTTCAACCAATGTTTCTGAGTGTTCAGAAACAAATGCGATAGGGACCAAAACAATGTGCTTGCCAAGTTTAGAATTTTCAACAATTATATCTTCTGTGGATGGCCCTATCCACTTCAGTGGACCAACTCTACTTTGATAACTTAATATCCAATCCAAGTTTTCAATGTTCAAATTCTCAACTATTTTTTTAACAGATTGTTCTACTTGCCATTGATATGGATCTCCCTTTTTAATATTTTTTTCTGGCAGGCCATGAGCAGAAAATATTAGTTTAAAATTTTTAAGATCCTTAATTTTTTTTACTATTTCTTTTGTGTGTGCGTTGATAAAATTTTGATCTGAAGGATAGCAACAAATTGTGCTTGTTTTAACTTTGTAGTTATTTTTTTTACAAACATCTTTCCATTCTTTAATTGAAGACCCGGAGGTTGCGGCAGAATATTGTGGATAAAGGGGCATTAAAATAACTTCTTCAGGATTAAATAATTGAACATCTTTGATCACATCATTTGCTCTAGGGTTCCAACACCTCATTACAATAAAACATTTATATTCATTGTTAGTTTCAGTTTGGTTTAACTTTGTTTCAAGTGCCTCCGATTGTTCTTTGGTTAATTTTAATATTGGTGAGGAGCCGCCAAGCTCTTCATAGATTTTTTTAGCAACAGGTGCTCTTCTATTGGATATTAATTTTGCTAAAGGGTATCTTAATATAGTTGGTAAATTTAGAATTGCAGGATCGTTAAATAAGTTAAATAAAAACGGCTCTACATTTTCAATTTTATCAGGACCGCCGAGGTTAAATAGAATTACTGCTTTTTTCATTTAATAATCTTTCACTGTTTTGACTAAGTAATCGACCATGTCGGGATTGGTTTCGGGTAACACCCCATGACCTAAATTAAATATATAGGGATGATCTTTAAAGGTGTTTAAATATTTTAAAGTCTCTTTTTTCAAATTTTCTTTATCCGTTAATAAAACTTTAGGATCAAGGCCGCCTTGAACTGGTATTTTTATTTCTCTACATATTGAAACAGGATCGACATCATAGTCAATATTAACTGCATCAGGTTTTACGATATCACAATAATTTTTATAATTTTTTATTCCTCTTGGAAAACAAATTACAGGAATATTTAGTGATTTAACATAATTAACCAAATTTAATGTTGGAACATATACGTAGCTTGGTAGATCTTTTTCTTCTAGGAGACCGGCCCAACTATCAAAAATTTGAATTACTGTTGCACCATTTTTTATTTGGTGATCAATGTGTAATTTTAAAAACTTCTCTAGAATTATTAAAATTCTATTTATTAAAAATTCATCTTTAAAGAAATCTTTTACCAGTTCTTTTTTTGGGGAATGTTTATTAATCATATAAACTAGTAATGTCCATGGAGCGCCAACAAATCCTATTAAATTTTTATTTTTTATTAAATTATCTTCACTAACTTTTTTAATTGATTTATAAATTGGATATAATTTTTCTATAAAATCAATTTCATCAACTTTAGATATATTTTCTAAATTTAAAGAACCTAATTTCGGTCCAAAATTTTTTTCAAATTTTACTACTTGGTTTAATCCATATGGGATCATTAAAATATCTGAAAAAATTATAGCAGCATCTAAATTAAATCTTTTAAGAGGTTGCAAAGTTATCTCTGAAGATAAATTTTCATTTAAGCATAAGTTTATAAAGTCTGGATTTAATTTTCTAATTTCTCTAAATTCTGGTAAATATCTGCCGGCTTGTCTCATTAACCATATTGGAGAATTATTTGTTTTTTTGTTTATTATGGTTTCTTGAATGGGTGTCATAATAATAAGTAAATATTTAATTATAGTATTAGTTATATAGTATGTGAATAACGGTAATTATTTGTTTTTCAGTTTTTATACATAACTTATCAACAATTAATGAGTTATAGAATTGTTATATAGTCTCAAATCTAAGGCTTTATTTAATATTGTTAGATAAAATGTATATTAATATTTAACATGTTTATTAATGTTTATAAAAATAGGGTTTTACAAAGAAAAATAATAAATATGATTATTTTAAAAAATGATAAAAATAATACTTAATTACCAACATTTTATTCATGAGTAATACATATCAAATATACCTTATTTCTGACTCTACTGGAGAAACATTGGATAGAGTTTTTCTAGCAATTAAAGCTCAATTTAAAAACATAGAATATGATGTAAAATCTTACTTTTTTACAAGAACGGAAAACCAAGTTTCTAAAATAATGGAAGAAGCAAAAAAAAATGATAATGCAATAATTTTATATACAATTGTTGATACTTCTCTAGCCAAACACTTAGCAAATAAAGGTGACGAAAAAAAAATTCCATGCTTCAGCGTTTTGGGAAACTTAATAATGAATTTCTCAAAACTTTTAAATCAAAAGGCATCCCACGTTCCAAGTGGACAACATGCCCTGAATGAAGAATATTATGAAAGAATTGAAGCAATCCAATTTACTATGGCCCATGACGATGGAAACCTTGTTGAAGACATAGAAAAAGCAGACCTGATATTGTTGGGTGTTAGCAGGACAAGCAAAACACCAACATCAATCTATCTTGCTAACAGAGGTTATAAAACTTTAAATATTCCTTTGGTAAATGAGCAATCAATACCAGAAATTTTAAAGACAAATCCCAAACTTTCTTGTGTGGTTGGCTTAACAACTGAACCTCAGAGATTAGTCGATATTAGAAAAAATAGAATGAATGCTCTTAAAGAAAAAGAAAATACTAATTACACAGATATTAGAAAAATAGAAAAAGAGATTAGGGAGGCTAAAAAAACATTTACCAAATATAAATGGCCAACAATTGATGTTACCAGAAAATCAGTAGAAGAAACCGCAGCATCAATAATTAAAATATATGAAATAAAAAAAAACAATGGTTAAAAAAATTATACTTGCGTCGAAAAGTGGTGTAAGAAAAAAAATTTTAGAAGAAAACAATATTCAGTGTAAAATAGAGCCATCTAACGTGGATGAGGATAATGTTAAAGAAAGCCTTTTAAAAGAAAGGGCTTCTCCAGAAATTATTTCAAAAAATTTAGCAGAATTAAAAGCCAACAAAATAAGTCAAAAATTTATAGAGGAAATGGTACTTGGAGCAGACAGCGTAATAGACTTAGAAGGTGAAGTAATATCGAAACCAAACGATAGAGTAGAAGCACTAGAAATATTAAAAAGGATGAATGGAAAAACCCATCAACTAATAAGTTCGGTTTGCATATCAAGAGGTGGTTCCATGATATGGAATTATACAGATAAAGCCTCATTAACTATGAAAAATATGACTTTTTTGGAGCTAGAAAATTACTTAAAAAAAATTTCTGATAAAAACCTCTATGCTTATAATGTTTATCAAATCGAAGGAGAGGGAAGAAATTTATTTTCAAAAATAGAAGGTGATGAAGATACGATTATGGGCCTCCCTGTTAAAAAAATTAAAGAATATCTGAATATTACAGAATGAAAAAAAATTTTTTAGTTATAGGAAACCCAATTGATCATAGTTTGTCACCAAAACTACATAACCACTGGATAAAAAAATACAAAATCGATGCAATTTATGAAAAAAAGCTTTTAAATAATAATGAGATAGAAAATTTGATTTTTAATATCAGAGGAGAAAAACTTCAAGGAGTAAATGTAACAGTACCGTTTAAAAAAATGGTCATACCATTTTTAGATGAATTAAGTGAAGAAGCAAAAATTTCTCAATCAGTGAATACAATTTATAAAAAAGATAATAAAATTATAGGTGATAATACTGATATAGAAGGTTTTAAACTTAGTTTAGAAAAGACAGAACAAGAAACTAAAAATAAAAAAGCTCTAATACTTGGGGCAGGTGGGGTTGTTCCTTCGATTATTGTAGCACTTAAGAAAATGCAAATTGAAAAAATTTATTTAAGCAATCGAACAGAATTAAAAGCAATAGAGCTAAAAAAAAACTTTCCAGAAATTGAAACAATTAAATGGGGAGAAACTTTAGATTTTGATATAATTATAAATGCAACAAGCATTGGATTAAAAGAGGAAGATGAAATTAATATTAATTATCAACAAATAAGCAAAGACAAATTTTTTTATGATGTAATTTATAATCCAGCAGAAACAAATTTTTTAAAAAATGCAAAAAAGTATGGTGGAATAACAAAAAATGGTAAAATGATGTTTATTTATCAGGCTCAAAAAGCCTTTTTTATCTGGCATAAAATTGTTCCAGAAGTAGACAATGAAACAATTAATCTTTTAGATGTATGATTAAAATTGCAGTGGTAGGAGATATTGGTTCTGGAAAAAGTCATATCGCTAAACTTTTTGGTTACCCAGTTTTTAATGCTGATCAAGAAGTAGCAAGCATATATAAAAAAAACAAAAATTGTTTTAAAAAATTAAAAAAATTTTTACCTAAATATTTTTCAGTATTTCCAGCAAATAAAATACAAATTATAAAAGCAATAGAGGATAGTGAAAAAAATTTAAAAAAAATTACTAAAATTATTCATCCAGAAGTTAGAAAAAAATTATCTACTTTTTTAAAAAAAAATAAAAAAAGAAAAGCTATAATTTTAGATATTCCTCTTTTATTAGAAAATAAACTAAATCAGAAAAGTGATATAATAGTTTTTATTGAATCAAAAAAAAGTGAGATTATAAAAAGATTAAAAAAAAGAGATAATTTTAATTTAAAATTATATAATCAATTTAAAAAAAAACAGTTACCACTTAGTTATAAAAAGAAAAAATCTAATCATATTATTAAAAATAATTTTACCAATAAATTTGTTAAGATAAGTGTAAAAAAAATTCTAAAAAAAATTCTATAAAATGAAGGAAGTAATATTAGATACTGAAACAACAGGACTATCCGTTAGAGATGGACATAGAATCGTAGAAATTGGATGTATTGAGTTAGAAAACTTGATACCAACCAAAAATAGATTTCACTGTTATCTTAATCCTGAAAGAAAAGTTTCTGAAAAAGCTCTAGAAGTTCATGGTTATACAGATGAATTTCTATCTACCCAGAAAAAGTTTGCAGAAATAGTGGATGAGTTTTTGGGTTTTATAGAAAATAAGAGACTTGTAATACATAACGCCGAATTTGATTTATCCCATTTAAATAACGAACTAGCATTATTGGGTAAAGAAAAACTAAACAGTAAAAATGTTGTAGACACACTTGCTTTAGCTAGGGATAAATTTCCAGGTTCTCCAATAAGTCTTGATGCATTGTGCAAAAGGTACAGAGTAGATAACTCAAAAAGAACACAACATACTGCTCTTATTGACTGTGATCTATTAGCTAAAGTTTATATTAATCTTCTTGATCAAAAAGAACCAACTTTAAACTTTAAAAATGAAGATAATGAAAAAATAATAATAAACTCAAATGATACGAATCATTATTATAAAAAAGTAGTCAAGCCATCAGAGGAAGAACTTAAACTTCATAAAGAATATTTAAAAAATAATTTAAAGAAAAATTTTTTTAATTAGCTCTTTGTTTGTACAATTCAGCAAAATCAATTTTTTTTTCAAATTTTATTCCAGGATAACCAGAGTCGGTTAATAAACTTAAAAATATTCTCTCTAAGTTAGGATAAATTTTATTAGGCACATCACATAGAATAATTTTTTCCATTTCTTTTTTATCAGAAACTTTTTCATCCACCTTGACTATAGAGGTGTAGATTATTTCAAAATGTGCTTTTTTTAAAATTTCTGGCTGATCTGAAAATTTTAATATTGTATTAACTTCAATAATTCCATTTTTTACTGCCCTAGAGTTAATATCAATATTTAATCTGTATTTAGAAATTTTATCTCTTACAAATATGTATGTTGGAGCATCTGGTGTTTCACTTGACATATCTTTAATAAAGCTGCCTATAATTTTAAAATTTTCTGTCATTTTCATCCTCTATATCTTCAAATTCACCATTAATAAAATCTTGTTTTTTATTTATAGGCTTTTGTTTAATTGATACT
Organism: Candidatus Pelagibacter sp.; assembly: GCA_028225715.1. The sequence continues at coordinate 9,376 of JAOIXS010000009.1, read as the reverse complement.
TTTTTAAATATCAATTTTCTTGTTAGTGGAAATATTATTAATAAACCCAAGAAGTCTGTAGCAAAACCAGGTAAAATCAAAAGTAATGCTGCAAATGCTAAAGCTGCACCTGAAATGATCTCATAAACTGGAAGTTCATTTTTTAACATTTGAGACATTCCTGATTTTAGAGTGTTAAAACCTTCATATCTGGCATAGATGACACCAAAAAAAGCTGTAATAAAGATGAGTAAAATCGTGTTAATGGCTCCAATTTGAGAACCTAGCTTGATAAACAAATAAATCTCAATAATAGGAATGCCAACTAATAATAATAAAAATGTGTTCATTTGTCCTTAGTCTAAATTGCTAGTTGTAATTAATCAACATAGTAAATAATATTAAATTATGAGTTATAGTTTTGAATATATAGATATTATTCTTTTAGCAATGATTGCTGGTTTTATTTTTCTTCGTCTAAGAGGAATACTTGGTAAAAAAACTGGTTTCGAAGGGAAAATTCCACCACAATTTGAAAAGGAATTTCAAAAAACAAATATAGCTCCAAAACCAGTTAGTGAAAATTTTGATGAAGTGTCACAAAAAGAATTTTTAAAAGGTGCAAAAATTGCTTACGAAACAATTATTACAGATTTTAGTGATAGTGACAACAAGCTGATAGCAAGCAAACCACTTTTAGGTAAAAAAATTTATAATCAGTTTAAAGAGGCGCTTGAAGATAGAGCTAATAAAGGTCATTTTGCTGAAATAACTTTTATAGGAATTAAGTCAGCTGTAATTAAAACGCATAAAAAAATTGAAGACAGCTTAGAAGTTACAGTGGATTTTGTTAGTGAAATTATAACATGCATAAAAGATAAAGATAAAAAGATCGTGTCAGGAGACAGTGAGAAAATAAAAACTGTTTATGATACTTGGGTTTTCTCAAAAGACATTAAATCATCAAATCCAAACTGGCTATTAATTAATACTATTACCTAATTGATTAAGAAGATAACAGACAAAGATAAAGAAGATTGGGAAAATTTCCTAAATAACAAAAAAAAAAATCTTAATAAAAATCCTGTAAAAAAAAAAGATATAAATAACACAGATAAAAACAAACAGGACTGGGAAAACTTTTTAAAGACTAAGGAGAAAATTCCTAATAAAGATTTTGTTCATAAAAAAAATACAAGATATGAGAAGATAAAAAAAATAGATCTTCATGGTTATACGATTGAGGAAGCAAATAAAGCTGTAGAACAATTTATTCAAGAATGTTTTGATGAAGATGTTACAAAAATAATAGTGATTACAGGTAAAGGACTAAGGTCTAAAAATGTTGAAAATCCTTACCTCTCAAGAGATTTGAGTATATTAAAATATTCAGTTCCAGAATTTATTGAAAACAATAAAAGTTTAACACAATTTATTATTGAAACCACAGACGCCAAGATAGAAGATGGTGGTAGTGGAGCCTTTTATATCTATCTTAAAAATAAGAATAAATTTAAAGAATAAATTTAGATAAATCTGTATCCTTAACAAGTTCATCTAGATTTTGTTTTACATACGCAGAATCTATTATAATTTTTTCACCAGCTCTATCTGTTGCTGTAAAACTAATATCATCTAAAATTCTTTCAATAATAGTATGCAGTCTTCTTGCACCAATATTTTCTACAGTGTTGTTAACTTCTGAAGCCATATTGGCAATCGCGTCAATACCATCATCAGAAAATTCTAGTTCAACATTCTCTGTTTTTAAAAGAGCCACATATTGTTTGATTAAACTATAATCTGGTTCTTTAAGAATTCTTTTAAAATCATCACTAGTTAAAGCTTCAAGCTCAACTCTTATTGGTAGTCTGCCTTGTAATTCTGGCAGTAGATCTGAAGGTTTGGCAAGCTGGAATGCACCAGAAGCAATAAATAAAATGTGATCAGTTTTAATTGTACCGTATTTTGTGCTAACTGTTGTTCCTTCAATTAGAGGAAGCAAATCTCTTTGTACTCCTTCTCTAGAAACATCTCCACCAGACCTATCTGTTCTCCCTGAAATTTTATCTATTTCATCTAAAAAAACTATTCCATTATTTTCTGTTGAATCTTTTGCTGATTTTATAATTTTATCTTCTTCTATTAATTTGTCAGCTTCATCATTAATTAAAATTTCATGAGATTCTTTAACAGTCATTTTTTTCTTTTTTTGTTTATTGCCAACAGATTTTCCAATCATCTCACCAATATTTATCATTCCAATGTTTGCTCCAGGCATTCCAGGAATTTCAAATGCAGCTTGAGAGCCACTATCATTTACTGCAATTTCAATTTCATTATCATCTAAATCACCATCTCTTAATCTTTTTCTAAAACTTTCTCTAGTAGCAAGACTTGCTTTATTTCCGACTAGAGCATCTAAAACTTTTTCTTCTGCTAACTTTTGTGCCTTTGCATGAACTTCTCTTCTTTTCTTTACTTTCTCCATTGCAATTGCAATTTCAAGCAGATCTCTTATAATTTGCTCAACATCTCTTCCAACATATCCAACCTCAGTAAATCTTGTAGCTTCCACCTTTACAAAAGGAGCTTCAGCCAACTTAGATAGTCTTCTAGAAATTTCTGTTTTACCAACCCCTGTTGGCCCGATCATTAAAATATTTTTAGGTAAAACTTCATCCTTCATTTCACCTTTTAAAGCCTGTCTTCTCCATCTATTTCTTAGAGCAATAGCAACTGCTTTTTTAGCTTTATTTTGTCCAACAACATATCTATCTAATTCAGAAACTATTTCTCTTGGTGACAAAGAACTAACTAAAGAGTTATCTTTTTTTTCAGTTTTTTCTTTTGGAAAAGGTGTAACGTTTGTATCTTTCATCAAATTTTTTCAGTTTTAATATTATTATTAGTGAATACACAGATTTCAGATGCAACTTGAATTGCTTTTCTTGCAACCTCTTCAGCACTTAAATCTGTGTCTAATAAAACTTTAGCAGCTGCCAAAGCATAATTTCCACCTGATCCTATACCAATAGCATCACCTTCTGGCTCTAAAACATCACCAGTTCCAGAAATTATAAAACTATTTTCTTTATCACCAATAGCCATTAAAGCTTCTAGTCTTCTTAAATATTTGTCAGTTCTCCAATCTTTTGCTAACTCGACAGCTGCTCTTGGAAGATTACCAGCATGCTTTTCAAGCTTTGCCTCTAGTCTTTCAAACAAAGTTAAAGCATCTGCTGTTGATCCAGCAAATCCAGCTATTACATTTCTTTTTTCAATTTTTCTAACTTTTGCAGCAGTGCTTTTTATAACAGTATTGCCCATACTAACTTGGCCATCTCCTGCAACCACCACTTCATTGTTTTTTCTAATAAGCACTATTGTAGTCATAGATTATAAATGGATATTAATTTTTATTCTTCAAGTAGTAGATTGCAATTATTGATATAGTTAATTAATCCCTATATACATATTATATATTATGAGCAGAATTGGAAAAGTTTCTAGAAAAACAAAAGAAACCAGCATTAGTGTTGAAGTTAATATTGACGGTAAAGGTCAATATAAAATTGATACTGGAATAGGTTTTTTAGATCACATGCTTGAACAATTATCCAAGCATTCACTGATTGATTTAAAAGTCAAAGCAAAAGGAGATACTCATATAGATCTTCACCACACAACAGAAGATACTGGAATAGCAATAGGTGAGGCTTTAAAAAAAGCTCTGAAAGATTTTAAAGGAATTAAAAGATATGCGCATGCAATGATACCAATGGATGAAACATTAACAAGAGTTGCAATTGATGTTTCAAATAGACCTTATTTAATATGGAAAGTTAAATTAAAAGTAGAAAGACTTGGAGAGATGGACACAGAACTTTTTAAAGAGTGGTTTCAAGCATTCTCTCAATCAGCAGGAATAACTTTGCACATGGAAAATATTTATGGGGATAATAGTCATCATATAATTGAATCTTGTTATAAGGCTCTAGCAAGGTCATTAAGAACAGCTTTAGAAATAGACCCTAGAAATAAGAAGAGCATTCCATCAACTAAAGGCTCATTATAAGTTTAATGAATGTCACAATTGTTGATTATAATTCAGGAAATATCAGCTCTGTAATAAATTCTTTTAAAGAAGTTGCTAAAGATAAAGTTAATATCGAAGTGACTTCGAATTTGAATAAGATTAAATCAAGTGATAAAGTAGTTTTGCCAGGACAGGGATCGTTTAAGAGCTGTGTTGATGCATTAAATACTATAAATGGCTTGGTAGAGACACTAAATGAGTTTGCAATAACTTACAAAAAACCTCTTCTTGGAATTTGTGTTGGTTTACAGATGTTCGCAGATCTTGGTTATGAAGAAACTGAAACAAAAGGACTTGGTTGGATTTCAGGAAAAGTTTCAAAGATCGATAATCAAAATAATAAATTCAAACTTCCACATATTGGCTGGAATGAAATTAGCATTATTAAAGAGAGCAAGATTTTTAAGGATATAGAAAATAAATCACACATGTATTTTGTGCACAGTTACGAATTTGTTCCAGATGATAAAAGTGTAATTTCAGCAACAACAGACTATTCATCAAATATTGTTTGTTCAGTTGAAAAAGAAAATATTTTTGGAACACAATTTCACCCTGAAAAAAGTGATAAATTAGGTCTAAAAATTATAGAAAATTTTTTGAATTTATAAATATGAAAATATTTCCAGCTATAGATATTAAAGATAAGAAATGTGTAAGATTAATTAAAGGGAACTTTAATAATAAAACTGAATATGAAACATCACCAGTTGATCAAGCTGGTAAATACAAAGATCACGGTTTTAAAAATTTACATATTGTTGATCTAGATGGTGCTTTAACTGGAGAAACAGTTAACCTGGATACTATTAAAGATATAGTTCATAAATTTGACTTAAAAATTGAAGTGGGTGGAGGTATTAGAACAATTGATAGTATTCAAAAATATATTGATGCAGGAGTTGAAAAAGTTATTTTAGGAAGTGCAGCAATAAAAGATAAAAATTTTTTAAAAGAAGCATGTCAAAAATTTACAAATAGAATTGCCTTAGGTCTAGATGCTAAAAATGGATACTTGTCAGTTTCAGGATGGAAGGAAAACTCCAATCAATTGACTTTAGATTTCTTAAAAGAAGTAAATGATTATGGTGCAAGCAGACTAATTTATACAGATATAAATAGAGATGGTACCAAACAAAGTCCTAATTTTGAAGAAACAACGAATGTTGCAAATGTATCTAATTGCCCAGTAATTATTTCAGGAGGGGTATCTTCAATTGATGACATTAAAAAAGCAAAAGGTTTAAAAAATATTGAAGGAATAATAGTTGGTAAAGCTATATATGATGGTGATATTAAATTGGACGAATTAATGAAAGAACTAGATGCTTAAAAATAGAATTATACCCTGTTTAGATGTTAAAAATGGGAGAGTTGTTAAAGGAATTAACTTTGTAGATTTAAAGGATGCTGGTGATCCAGTTGAACAAGCTAAAATTTATAGTGATGGTGGTGCTGATGAAATTTGTTTTTTAGATATAACAGCTTCCAATGAAAATAGAGACACAATTTATGACGTGGTTGAAAGAACATCTAAAAAATGCTTTGTGCCCTTAACGGTTGGTGGTGGGGTTAGGGGTGTTGAAGATATTAATAAATTATTAAATTGTGGAGCAGATAAAGTTTCTATCAATACTGCTGCAGTTCAAAACCCTGAAATGATAATTGAAAGTTCAAAAAAATTTGGATCACAATGCCTTGTTGTTGCAATAGATGCTAAAAAAAATGGCAATAAATGGGAGGTTTTTACCCATGGTGGGAGAAACAACACAAATCTAGATGCAATAGAATTTGCGAAAAAAATGGAAGATAATGGAGCAGGAGAATTACTGGTTACCTCTATGGATAGAGATGGCACTCAAATTGGTTATGATAATAACTTAATGTTTAAAATATCTTCAACAGTTAATATACCTGTGATTGCTTCAGGTGGAGTAGGTAACTTGGATCACCTAGTAGATGGTATAAAATTAGGTAATGTTAGTGCAGTTCTAGCTGCTTCAATTTTTCATTACGGAACACACTCCATTAATGAAGCCAAACAATATTTGAATTCAAAAGGGATTCCCGTTAGGATTTAAACATGTCAGGAAATTTATTAAATTTAGTAAATACAATTAGAGACAGAAAAAATAAGGATAAAGGTAAATCTTATACCTCATCATTATTATCAGGTGGCCTGTCTAAGTGTATAGATAAAATGGAGGAAGAATTTGATGAACTAAAAGAGGCCCTAAATGATAAATCCAACATAGTTCATGAAGCAGCAGATACAATTTATCACATATTAGTAACACTTGAGGCAGCTGATATTAAGTTTGAAGATGTCTTAAAAGAGTTGGAAGACAGAAAAAAACAATCAGGTATTGAAGAAAAGAATAATAGATAATGGGCTATGACAAAAATAATATTTTTGCAAAAATTTTGAGAAAAGAAATTCCTTGTAAAAAAATATTTGAAAATGAACATGTTTTTTCATTTCATGATATTAATCCTCAAAAAAAAATACATGCATTAGTTATTCCAAAAGGTGAGTACATTGATTTAGATGATTTTAATAATAGAGCCTCAGATCAAGAGATAGTTGCATTAAGCAAGGCTATTACAGAAGTTTCGAAAATGCTAAATATATCAACAGATACAGGTAAAGGCTATAGAGCGTTAACAAATTTGAGTGAAGATGGCGGTCAAGAGGTTCCACATTTACACTTCCATTTATTTGGAGGAGAAAAAATTGGAAAAATGGTTGAGTGATAGAAAAAATTTATCGAAGTTATTTAGAGATAAGATCTCTAAGTGAATTAAAAGAAGTTAAGAAGCCTACAGAAAATTACTCTGTAGAGCTTGTAGATCCAAAAGACTTTCAATTGAATAAATTTTTTTACAAAGCTATTGGTAAGAATTGTCAATGGATTGATAGGCTTATTTGGACAGACTTAAATTGGACAGATTATATCTCCAATGATCAGTTATTTACATACATTCTTAAAGATAAAAGTGAAATAGCTGGCTATTTTGAACTGTTATTTAACGAACAAAGCAAAGAAGCCGAAATTGCTTATTTTGGAATTTTGGAAGAATATTTTGGAAAAAAATTAGGAGGATATTTGTTAAGTGAAGCAATTAAGTACTCATTTAATATGGGGGGTGGAAGAGTTTGGGTTCACACTTGTTCCCTAGATCATAAAAATGCTTTAAAAAATTATTTAGCTAGAGGTATGAAAAATTTCAAGTCTGAAACCTTAACCAGATGATTAATTATTTTCAGGTAATTTAAAAATCTTGCTATCTATCTCTTGGTTTTTTTTAACAGAAGAAATAAACGTTATTGATAAATTTTGATAAATATCTACAGTTTGCCATCCAATTAAATTTAAATTTTTCTTATCAAAAAAAATATTAATTTCATTATTGTTCTCAAAAATTTTAAAATTTAAGTATTTGTTGTCTATATCTCTTGGCTCAAGTTCCTCTATTTTAGAAATTAGATATTCTTTATTTAGTAAAAACTCTAAAGGAGTTTTGTTAAGTGGATAACGATAATAACTTCCTTTGTTACTGGTTTTGATAACTAAAGATTTTCCATTAGATACCAAATTTTTTTTAATAGGCTTACTATACTCGCAAAAAATTTTTTTAGGATATTCAATGATACATTTTCCATCTTCACTTTTATCATTAATTGTTTGTATAAAATTGAAACTTAAATTATTCGTAAGTTTCATTTGAGAAATTATTTTATCTTTTGGTGATGAGTTTGCTGGAATATAAAAACTGAAAAATATTAAAACAATTATTATTCTAAGCATTAAAGAACATCTCTTTTACCAACATGATTAGCTTTACTTACAATTCCATCAGCTTCCATCATATCAATAATTCTTGCGGCTCTGTTATATCCTATTTGTAATTTTCTTTGTAAAAAAGAAGTAGATGCCTTACCCTCTGATCTAATTATATCAAGTGCTGCCTGGTACAATTCATCTTTATCTCCTGAGCCAGAAGTTTCTCCATTCAATTCTTTTTCATCAGCAAAATTTAAGATTTCATCTATATAATCTGGCTCTGCTTGACTTCTTAAATAATTATTAACTTTTTCAATTTCAGTTTCAGATACAAATGGAGCATGAATTCTAACGATCTTATTTGCTGAAGACATATAAAGCATATCTCCCTTACCAAGTAGTTGCTCTGCACCTTGTTCGCCTAAAATTGTTCTACTATCTATTTTTGAGGTTACCTGAAAGGATATTCTTGTTGGAAAATTTGCTTTAATAGTTCCTGTAATAACATCAACACTTGGTCTTTGTGTGGCCATTATAATGTGAATTCCAGCAGCTCTTGCCATTTGGGATAGTTTTTGAATATAATTTTCTATTTCTTTTCCAGCAACAAGCATTAGATCAGACATTTCATCTACCACAACAACAATATAGGGCATAGCCAAAATGTGCTTAGCATTATAGCCATCAATATTACGCACTCCTTCTTTGGTCATAAGTCGGTACCTATTTTCCATCTCTTTAACAACCCAACCTAAGACAGAAGCAGCTTTTTTTGCCTCAGTAATCACAGGACATAATAAGTGAGGTATGCCTTCATAAGTTGATAGTTCAAGCATTTTAGGATCAATTAGTATGAACTTACATTTATCAGGTGTGTGTCTGTAAAGTAGAGATAAGATAATAGTATTTATGCAAACAGACTTACCTGATCCTGTGGTTCCAGCAATTAATAAATGAGGCATTGAAGCTAAATCTCCAACAATAGGAACACCAGAAATGTTCTTGCCAAGAGCAATTGGTAACCTGGTATCTTTTTTATTAAAATCAGAGTTAGAGAGTATTTCACTTAAATAAACATTCTCACGACTAGAATTTGGAAGCTCTATACCAATAGTGCTACGTCCTGGTATGGTCGCTATTCTGGCAGATTCAGAACTAGTGTTTCGAGCAATGTCATCTGAGAGATTAATAATTTTGGATACCTTAACACCAGCTGCTGGTTCAAATTCATTTAGCGTTACTACTGGGCCATGACTAACTTTTTTGATATCTCCACTAACACCAAAATCTAATAAGATTTTTTCTAAAAACTCACTATCAATATAATCTTCATCTTTTAATTTTTCTTTATCTTTTTGAGTGGGGATTTTAAGTAAATTAATTGTAGGTAGCTTGAAGCGAATTTTTTTACTAGGTGATTTATTTTCACTTTTTATAAAAGGTAAATCCTCTTGAATTAAATTTGTAATTTCTTCTTGTGGTATAAACTCACTAATTACCTCATTTTCATTAG
>JAOIXS010000008.1 GCA_028225715.1 Candidatus Pelagibacter sp. | reverse complement strand
ATAGGTATAAAAAGTGATAATCTTGAAAAAAATATTTCTTTTTACTTATGTAGCTGAATTTAAAAAAATGAAAAAATATTTATTTTATATAGCTTTAAGTTTTTTAATTGCAACTTCAGCATCAGCTCGAAAGACAGGCTGTGAAGGAAATTGTAAGGATGGTTTTGGTAAATGGACTTACACTGACAAGACAACATACGAAGGCAATTGGGTTGGTACACAAAAGCAAGGGCAAGGAGTCGAGACTTGGCCCAATGGATATATTTACAAAGGTGGGTTTAAAAATAGCGTGTGGAGTGGAAATGGTATTTTAACATTTCCAAACGGTGCAACTTATGATGGGGAATGGGCCAATGGGTTTATGAATGGACAAGGAACATTTACATGGTCTGATGGAAAAGAAAAAAAAGGAATTTGGAAAAATGGTAAATTTCAAGAATAGATAAAAATGTTACAAAATATGCACTTAAATAGATTCAAGAAGATATCTGAGCCAGCTAGACAATTTGGAGGCCTTGTCATCTTAACAATTGTTGTAATTTTTTTCTTTGCTATCTTAAATAATATTTTTGGTGAAGGTGAAGAGCTAATTGCTAAAATGAAAAAAGAAGAAGAAAGAATTGCAGAGACAAGAAAGCAAAATGAACTAATTTCAAGTTTGCCATCAGGAATTTTAGTATTTTATGATGGAACTGATCATTATAAGTTGTCTTTAGAACAATATGAAAAAGTCTGCAACGCAACAAAGATTATTCCTCAGCGCGCAATTATGGGTGCAAATTTTTTGAATTTTAGAGCACATCATATTTATACCATTAATGGAAACAAAATTGATGAAACGTTTGTAAAATGGAATAAGGAAAATAATAAATGCTTTGCAGGGTTTACAGTGAGTGGAAATAATGTTGGGGTGGATGAAAAGATTACTGTTAACGGTGAAGTTTTAAATTTTTTAAGTACTGGAATTGATACAAGAGTTTATTTTATTAAAAATTTTTAAGGAGAAAAACAATAAGTATAAATAATATAAAAAGTGATTTTAATTTTTATTTCGTATAACTTATTAAAACATTATGACTGATACAGTAATAAAATGTGAATCTGTTTACAAAATTTTTGGTACAAATGCCAAAAAAATGCTCCAAGAGGCAAATGGAAATGTAGATGCCAAAGCATTTCAAGCAAATGGATGTATAGTGGGTGTGAACAATGCTTCTTTTGAGGTTTTAAAAGGTGAAATGTTAGTTGTGATGGGCTTGTCGGGCTCTGGGAAATCAACATTGTTAAGATGTATTTCTAGATTAACAGATGCAACTGCTGGAAAGATTTTTATAGAAGGTCAAGATTTACTTTCATTAAGTAATAAAGAACTGATTGACCTTAGAAGAAATAAAATGGGAATGGTATTTCAAAGTTTTGCTTTGCTTCCTCACAAAACAGTTGTGGAAAATATTGCTTTCCCACTTCAAATCAAGGGCATTAAAACTAAAGATAGCATTATTAAAGCTATGGAAATGGTTAAGCTTGTTGGTCTTGATGGAAGAGAAAATTATTTTCCAAGAGAGCTTTCTGGTGGACAACAGCAAAGAGTAGGTATTGCTCGATCATTAGCTGTTGAGCCTGATATTTGGTTTTTAGATGAACCATTTTCTGCATTAGATCCTCTAATTAGAAAAGAGATGCAAGATGAATTTTTGAGACTTCAAGAAAAATTACAAAAAACAATTATGTTTATTACACATGATTTTGATGAAGCCTTAAAACTTGCTGACCGAATCGCAATAATGAAAGATGGTATAATTGAACAACTAGATACTCCAGCTAACATTGTGTTAAATCCAGCAACAGAATATGTAAAAAATTTTACTGAGGAAGTTCCTAGGGAGAAGGTTTTAAAGATAGAAGATGTGATGGAAAAACCAAATAATGAAAATTTAAGTGATTTAAAGGTTTTAAGAAATGAAATAATTGAAAATGTTGCTGAAAAAATTTTAACCCAAGAAAAATCTGTATCTGTAATAGATGAAAACAATCAAATTGTTGGCACTGTTCATCCATCAAAAATAATACACACAGTTTTTGGTGGAAAAAAAAATAATGATTAAAACATGGAATTATTAAAAAAATATCCAAAAGTATTTCAATGGTTATTTTTGTTAGTTGCTTTTTTTACTTTATGTTTTGCAATTGACGTCCCAGAAACTTATAAATTTATTAGAGGTCAAGCAGAATTCATTAAAGATCCAAATCAAAGCACTTACACACTCTTTGGCGCAGAAGTAAGATATTATGCATTTGATGTTTTTTGGAGACTACCTCCTTTGCTTGGATGGTTACCTATATGGATAAATGATTCATTATTTTTTTTAATGAATGATTGGATGCCAATGGAATTTTGGAATGAAGACACTCAAGAATTTAAAACACGACCTCTAGTTTTACAAATAACAAGAAATTTGACTTCATTTATAACATTTCTTATAGAATTAATTAGAGAGATTTTATTAGGTGGTGTTGAAACTATTGTCGCATTTACAAGTTGGGATTGGATAAGTGAAAATTCATGGGCAGAATTGCCAGGGTTGCCCTGGACAATTGTTGCTGCGGGTGCTGCAGTACTTGGGTATAAATTAAGTGGTAAAGGTCTAGCTTTATTCGCTGCTATAGTCATGGTTTATATTTCTATTTTTGGACAATGGAAACCTTCTATGCAAACACTTTCTTTTATATTAGTTGCAGCACCACTATCTTTTATTTTTGGTTTGAGTTTAGGGATTGCAGCGTTCAAAAGTAAACGTGTGGAGAAAGCTTTATATCCAATACTTTTAGTTATGCAGACTATGCCTCAATACGCAGTATTGGTTCCTGCAATTGTTCTCTTTGGTGTTGGAGATCATGCTGGAGTAATTATAACCATGGTTGTAGCTGTTCCACCAATGATATTACTAACCTTGTTAGGTCTCAGAGGGGTATCGCCTGAAGTTATTGAGGCCGGCAAAATGAGTGGGTGTAATAATTTACAACTAATGTTTAAAGTATTAATCCCAACTGCAAGAAGAGATATTTTGATTGGAGTGAATCAGGTTATCATGGTGTGTTTTTCTATGGCAGTAATTTCAGCCTTTATAGGTGCTAAAGGTTTAGGATTTAATTTATTGTTAGCTTTAAATCAGCTGAACATTGGATTAGCGTTAGAAGCAGGTTTATGCATCAGTTTGATTGCAATATTACTTGATAAATTGTCTTTAGCTTGGGCAAATAAACAAATAGATTATTTTGGTAACCTAACTTTTTTTCAGCGTTATAAAAATACATTATTTTTTTCTGGTGCAATATTGATTGGAATTATACTTGCTTATGTTGGATCTTTTTACTTTAAGGAAGGTTTTAATTATTTATATGAAATTCCTCACAATAAAGGAATATCAACAGCAGATTTTTGGAACAAAGGAGTTGATTGGATTTGGGATACTTTCTTTCAAACTTTAAAAATTTTTAATACATGGTTGATAGTTGATGTATTGCAGCCTATGCGTGCTGCTTATTTAAGAATGCCTATTGTTGCAACATTTGTTTTAGTTATGGGAGCTGGCTATATAATTGGTGGAATACGTTCAGCTTTTGTAGTTGGAGGATTGACATTATTTATAGCATTAAGTCCATGGTGGGACAGAGCTTTAGTTACAACATACATGGCAACTTTTGGAGTTATCTTGTCTTGTATAATTGGTTTTACTATTGGAACTTTATGTTTTCAGAATAAACACACCACAAATTTTATGTTGGGAGTTTGTGATATTTTTCAAACATTCCCTTCATTTGTGTATTTAATTCCAGTTATGATGCTTTTTGGAGTTACAGATACATCAGTATTAATTGCTGTAGTTGTTTATGCAACTATACCTGCAACAAGATATACTATTGAAGGGTTAAGAAGTGTTCCATCTTCTTTACATGATGCAGCCTCAATGTCTGGTGTAACAAAAATACAAAGATTGTTGAAAATAGAATTCCCATTAGCGCTTCCTCATATGATGCTTGGTTTAAATCAAACAATTGTATTTGCTTTATTCATGGTAATTATTGGAGCATTTATTGGAACAGAGGACTTAGGACAATATATTTTAAAAGCTATATCTGATAAAAAAGGTGCAGGTATAGGTCTAACACTAGGTCTTTGTGTTGCTTTTATAGGATTGATTTTTGATAATTTAATCCGAACTTGGGTAGAAAAAAGAAAAAAACACCTAGGTATAGATTAGAAATAATATTCAACTTCTAAAAAAGATCTACTGAAAAATTCCTACAAATTTAAAAATCATCATTTTGGTTGATCTAAGAAAGTTTTTAAAGAATCGTCCATTGCAATTTCCCAATCCGTATGATGTTTTGGACCAACCGAACCAGTTACAGGTGAGGCAAATGACTTATTTCTATATGTTAGAATATTTTCTACTTTATGGTGCTCCCATTCTTTAAAAGTTCTTCTAATTAATTCAAAGTCAATTTTTGGGTAATTTGATAAATCATGAAGTTCTTTAGTGTATTCTGTTTGAAAATCTATCATTTGATCAGGATTTTCTAATTTCTCCTCCATTGATACCCATTTATCTATATCTTTATCTATATCAGAGTCATTTGGAATTTTAATTTTACCCATTATAACATCTCTTGCAAACCAAGCCTGACAGTCAAACATGTTAAAAGTATGAAACTGATCTTGCATACCTAGGTACATTAATTTGTGATTATCTTGCCAAACTACACCTTTGTATAATTTTGGTGGGTACAATCTGTTGCCTGTTTTTAGTTTTAAGTCCTCTGTTAAAAAAGGAAAATGATGAAGATAGCCTGTGCATAAAATTACAGCATCTGCTTCTTGTACATGACCATCTTTAAATATTGCTTTATTACCCTCAAGCTTGTCTAAGTGAAACACTTCTTTCATTCCATCTGGCCACTTAAATCCCATCGGATTATGTCTATAACCTATAGTGACACTTTTTGCTCCATACTTATGACACTGTAGAGCAACATCTTCAGCAGAATAACTACTTCCTAAAACAACAACATTTTTACCTCTGAATTCTTCTGCATCTCTAAAGTCATGAGAATGCATTATTCTTCCAGGAAATGATTTCATTCCTGGATATTCTGGAATGAATGGAACAGAAAAATGACCAGTTGATACAATCACATAATCAAATATATCTTTTAAAATTTTATTATTTACTTTGTCTCGATAAGAAATTTCAAAACTTTTACCATTATAAGAAACGTTGGTAACAGAAGTATTAAATTTGACTTTATCTTTTAAATTTCCCTTTTTAACTCTACCTAAAATGTAATCGTACAATACTTCTCTAGGTGGAAAAGATGGAATTGGTTTTCCAAAGTGTTCATCAAATGAATAATCAGCAAACTCTAGACATTCTTTAGGACCATTTGACCAAAGATATCTGTACATGCTATTAGGGACTGGGTCACCGTATTGATCAGATCCAGTTCTCCAGCTATAATTCCATAATCCTCCCCAATCTTCTTGTTTATCGAAACAAACTATTTCAGGTATTTTTTCACCTTTTTTTTCTGCTTGTTCAAAAGATCTTAAAGCGGATAAACCACAAGGCCCAGCACCAATAATTGCTACTTTAGTCATAAAATCATCTCTCCCTAATAAATTTATAACTGTACTTTACCAACAAAATGCTAAAAATTAATATAAAAAAATACTTTATTATGAAAAAAATAATTATCATTGGTGCTGGTGCTATGGGATCAGCTTTTGCTGTACCGTGTCTTGAAAACAAAAATGAAGTAACACTTGTTGGTACGCATCTTGAAGATGAATTGATAAATAATATTCAATTAAACAATAATTTTCATCCAGCTTTAAATATAGAATTACCATCAAATTTAAAAGTAGAAAAATATGATAAATTAAAATCAATCCTTGAGGGAGGAATTGATATAATTGTAGCAGGTATAAGTTCAGTAGGAATTGAATGGTTTGTTAAGCAAATCACAAAAAGCTACAAAAAAAACACTCCGATTATTTTATTAACTAAAGGTCTGGCTATTGAGAATAATGAATTAATAACACTTTCAGATAAAATTAAAAAACTTCTCAATGATCAAGGTCATACAGATGTAAATATTTCAGCAATTAAAGGACCTTGTTTAGCAGCAGGTCTTGCGTATAAAATGAGAACAGGAACAGTTATTGCAAACCCAGATATCAAAGAAACGGAAAAATTAAAAAAAATTATATCAACAGATTATTATTCAACGGAAGTATCAGATGACTTAACTGGCATTGAATTATCAGGTGCAATTAAAAATATTTATTCTATGTTAATTGGAGCTTCCGAAGGGTTAAGTAATTCAAATGCACCTAAAGAAATTCAATCTAAATATTATTTAAATACATCAGCCTCATTAATTCATAGATCAATTTCTGAAATGGTTGAGTTTGTTTCTTTCTATGGAGGAAGAGCTGAAACTGTTTATGGCCTAGCTGGTTTAGGTGATTTATATGTTAGTGCTATAGGAGGAAGAAATAGTTTGATGGGAAAATATTTAGGTGAAGGATATTTATATAAAGACGCAAAAGAAAAGTTTATGAAAAATATTACTGTTGAAGGAGCACAACTTGCATTGGAAATTGGCCCTAAAATTTTACAAGATCTCAATTCTAGTCATTTTCCATTAATGTTTAGTATGCTAAATACTATATGTGAAAATAAGAAATTAGAAATTAAATGGTAAAAAATATATTAATATTTGTTTTTATAGTACTTGGAATGTTAGTTATTTTAAATTTTAGTGATCATAATTTAAAAAGAGCTGTCGATGCTTGTCTAGCTGGAAGTCAAAAATTATCTAAATCAAAAATTGTTGACCTTGAAGAAGCTAAAAAATTTTGTGAAGAAGAAATAAAAAAGAATAGAAAATAGAAATTTATGCCAAAAATATTTTCAATTTATGTAAGTATAATAGATAACATATGTACAAAAGTTGGCAGATTTGTAATGTACGGCGTTTTTTTCATGATGTTTCTTTTAATACTGTCTTTTGTTACGAGAAATATTATTAACTACCCTTTAATGTGGATTATAGAAATGGCTCAATTTACTCTTACAGCATATTATTTACTTGGTGGTGGTTATTCTATGATTACTGATGATCATGTTAGAATGGATTTATTCTATGGGAAACTATCTGCAAAAGGAAAAGCTAAAATGGATGTTTTTACCAGTATTTTCTTGATTTTTTTCTTGGTAGTTCTTCTTTATGGCTCTATTTCAAGTTTACAATATACATTAGAGTATAAACAAAAACTTTTTACTGCTTGGGCGCCTTATCTTTGGCCCATAAAATCTTTGATGTTACTGGGTATACTCTTGATGTTATTACAAGCTTTTTCAATGTTAATTAAAGATATCGCAAAAATTAAAAATATTAAAATATAATGCTGGCTCAATATCTAAGTTATGAATTTATTGCATTGTTTATGTTTATAACGATGTTGGCAATGATGTTTACTGGTCAAAGAGTGTTTGGCGCAATTGGGTTTGTGGCTGTTATTTCAGCATTATTAGTTTGGGGAA
Source organism: Candidatus Pelagibacter sp. (assembly GCA_028225715.1). The sequence goes on along the minus strand of JAOIXS010000008.1, from coordinate 35,625 downwards.
ATGGAGCTATTGAAATGCCATATACGGCTACATGGAAACTTTTTAAGTGGTATCCAATGCTTACACTTCCACTTTTTATTTACATGGGTTTTATGATTTCGGAGTCAGGTATTGCTAGTGATTTATATAAAATGTTTCATGTATTTTTTGGTGGAATAAAAGGAGGTCTAGCAATTGGCACAATGTTCATGATGGTTGGAATCTCAGCTATGAATGGATTAAGTGTTGCTGGTATGGCTATAGGGGCAACTATTGCTCTCCCTGAAATGTTAAAACGTAATTATGATAAAAGAATGATTACTGGTGTTGTTCAAGCAGGAAGTTCGTTAGGAATTTTAATACCTCCAAGTGTTGTAATGGTCCTTTATGGAATGATAGCACGTCAACCAGTAAGTAAACTTTGGCTTGCAGGACTTTTACCAGGTCTTTTAATGGCTACCTTATTTATAATTTATATTTATGTAAGATGTCGTCTTCAGCCTGAATTAGGTCCAGTATTAAGCAAAAAAGAAAGAGACATTCCATTAAAAGAAAAATTAAAACTTTTATCAGCTGGAATAATCCCATTTGTAATATTCATGTCTATGACTGGATTATTCTTAATGGGCATAGCAAGTTTAGTTGAATGTTCTGCCGTAGGTGCTTTACTCGCAACTTTAGCATCCATATACAAAAAAAGATTTACTCGGAAAGTTCTTGATACAACACTTAGAAAAACTCTTGGTGTTTCTTGCATGTTTATGTGGATAATATTAGCTGCACTATGTTTTGGAGCGGTATTTGATGGCCTTGGGGCTGCGCGTGCAATTGAAACATTATTTATTGAAAGATGGCACTTAACGCCATGGGGTGTTCTTATCATGATGCAACTATCTTATATATTCATGGGAATGTTTTTAGATGATACAGCTATGTTAGTTATTGTAGCACCACTTTATGTGCCCTTGATTATTTCATTAGGATTTGATCCTATTTGGTATGGTGTTCTTTATACAATTACTTGTCAAATTGCTTACATGACACCTCCTTTTGGTTACAACTTATTTTTAATGAGAGCTATGGCTCCAAAAGAAATAACCTTATCTGATATTTATAGATCTATTACCCCGTTTCTTTTGGTGATGCTCTTAGCATTAATTTTGGTTATGGTTTTCCCTCAAATTGCAACTTATCTTCCAAATAAGTACTTATAAAAATAATAATGCAACTTTAAGTTTTAAAGTTGAAAAAATTACTGTTTAATAAAAAAATAAATCATTTTTTAGTTTAATCATAATTTTTTTTATAATAGGCTTAACAAATACTTTTTAACTAACAGGGAGAGTTAATGAAAAAAGAAAAAAAAATAATAACAAGTAAAAGGCGATCGTTTATTAAGAAAGCTGGCTTGTTAACTTTTGGTGTAGCAGGAGCAAGTGTTGTTAAAGCACCTTACGCTTATTCTGCATCAAACCCAATTAAATGGAGGCTTCAAACATATTCAGGAGCTCCGCTTGGTGCACATGTTATCAAACCACAAATTGAAGCATTTAATAAAGCTGCTTATGGTGAAATGGAAATTGAACTGTATTATGCGGATCAATTAGTTCCTACTGATGAACTATTCAGAGCCATGCAAGCAGGAACTTTAGATGCCGTACAAAGTGATGATGCTACAATGGGGTCACCCGTTGATATCTCTGTGTTTGGTGGATATTTTCCATTTGCAACTAGATATAGCTTAGACGTTCCAGCCTTATTTAAATATTATGGTTTAAATGAAATTTGGGATGAAGCCTATAGTGAAGTTAAAGGTGTTAAATGGTTAAGCACAAGTGCTTGGGATCCATGTCATCTTTTCACTGTGAATAAAAAAGTTACTTCTCTTGCAGATATGAAAGGCTTAAGAGTCTTTGGTGTGCCTACTGCTGGAAAATTCTTAGCTCAATATGGCCTAATACCAGTTACGGTTCCTTGGGACGATGTTGAGGTTGCTATGCAAACCGGAGAACTGGATGGTGTTGCCTGGTGTGGATTTACTGAGGCATATGAAGTGGGTTGGGCTGATATCTGTAAATATGCTCTAACTAACTCTGTTACAGGAGCTTGGTTTGGATCATACTTTGCTAATCAAAAAGCTTGGGACAAATTAAGTCCAAAACTTCAAGCACTTTATAGAATGTCTATTAATGACTCGCATTATTATAGACAAGTTTGGTATTGGGGTGGAGAAGCTGACCTACGTGTTAATGGGAAGAAAATGGAACTAACAAGTCTTCCTGATAATGAATGGGGTAAAGTTGTAAGTGACTCTAAAGCGTTCTGGGATGAAACTTCAAGTATTAGTCCAAGAGCTAAAAAAGTTGTGGATGCATTTAAGTTGTATGCAAGTACAATGGAAAAAGCTGGATACCCTTACAGATAATGAATATTTTTTAGGCGCCTCAAGAAAGAGGCGCCTAAAGTTAATAACTACGGCTTAGCCGTAAGACCCCCATCGACAATCAATTCAGTTCCAGTAATATAACCTGCTTGATCACTTAATAAGAATAAAGAAGCATTTGAAATATCTTCAGGTTTACCCACTTTATTTAATGGAATAAATTTTTCTAAATTTTTCTTTGCAGTAGGATTTTTTCTCCATCTAATCTGCATGCCAGTATCTATTGCACCAGGTAAAATAATATTTGATCTAATTTTATTTGATGCAAATTGAATGGCAAAAGACTTTGAAAGTCTAATCATTGCTGCTTTTGAAGCACCATAGGCATCTTGAGGTTTGTCATCACCAGATAACGCATCAATGGAAGATATATGCACCATTGAACCAAATTTGTTTTTAACCATTTTAGGCACAATAATTTTTGAAAGATACATCATAGATTTTAGATTTATTTCAAAAACTTTATCCCATACATTAGAGTTTATATTGACCGCTGAGACATCTTTATCAAACCAAAGAACACCAGTTGTATTAACTAAGTAGTCTAATCTTTTGTATTTTTTGTAAAAATTGTCGATATATAATTTCAATTTCTTAAAATTAGTTACATCAACTTTTTTAAATACACATTTTCTATTATTATCTAAAAATTCTTTACTAGGACTTTTTAAATCTAACATTAAAACTGAAATATTGTTTTGGGATAGTTTTTTTGACATCTCTAAGCCCATGCCACCACTTGCACCAGTGATTACAGCAGTCTTGCCTTTAAAAGCTAACTTCATTTTATTGTTCTTTTCTTAGGTGAAAGCTTTTGGGTGAAGTTAATTTTTCATAAGCAACTTCTGATAACGAACAACCCTTTCCAGTTTCTTTAACGCCTGTCCAAGATAGTGCTGGATCAAGGTAATCACATCGGTTCATGTAGAAAGTCCCAGTCTCAACTTTGTTACCAATTTTTTCAGCAATCTCAATATCTTTTGTCCAAATAGAAGCGGTTAAACCATATGGGCTATCATTCATTAATTTAATAGCTTCATTTTCATCCTTTACTTTCATTATTCCAACACAAGGTCCAAAAGTTTCTTCAGTCATAAAACTCATGTCATGAGTGACATTTGTTAAAACTTGAGGAATTAAATAATTTCTGTGTTCTTTTGGAAATGTAAATTTATTTTCATCAATCATTTTTTTTGCACCTTTTTCAATTGCAGAATGCATCTGTTTTAAAATAAAATCAGCAGCTGATAGTTTAACCACAGGTCCTAAGTTGGTTTCTTTTTCCAAAGGGTTTCCTAATTTGTAATTATAAGTTTTTGAAACAAATAATTCTAAAAAGTTACTATAAATTTTTTCATCAACATAAATTCTTTCTATTCCACAACAAGATTGGCCTGAGTTAAAAAAAGATCCATCAACTAAATTTTCAACTGTTTTCTCTAAGTCACAATCATATCTTGCATAAGCAGGATCTTTACCACCTAACTCTAAAGTCATATCAATAAATTTATTCTGTGTTGCTTTTTGAACATCATAACCAGCTTTTACTGAACCAGTGAAAGAGACAAAATTAATCCGCTTATCAGAAACAATTTTTAAACTATCTTCATGGTTTAAATGTAAATAATTAAAAACATCCTTTGGCAGAATTTTTTTTGCTGATTGATATAGTTGTTCAGCACATAAAGGGGTTTGAGCAGAATGTTTTAAAATAACAGAGTTACCTGCTGCCATTGCTGGTATTATAGAGTTTACTGCAACAAGATAAGGATAGTTCCACGGCGCTATTACAAATACCACTCCAAGAGCTTTTCTTTTTATGTAACTTTTAAAATTACCTTCTTTTGCTACATCAATATTAGCTAATTTTTTCTCTGCAATAGATAGCATGTAATCGGCTCTTTCTTTGAAACCCTTTAATTCACCAGCTGCTTGAGAGATAGGTCTGCCAATTTGTCTACTTAGCTCTTCACAAATCAAATCACTTCTTAATAAAAAATCTTCTACAAAGTTTGTTAGTAGCCTCACTCTTTCTTTAACATTTAGATCAGCCCAAACATTTTGAGCTTTCGTAGAGCCATTAATAGTATCTTCTATTTTAGCCCCATCATAATTTCTTTCGATATAAAGGCTATTATCAATAGGTGTAATTGTTTTTTGCATAAATATTTCAGTTAAAATTGTTTTAGAAACTGATATACAACATTTAACTTTAAAAACACTAAACAATAATATGCATAAATACAACTGGAATTATCCTACAACAATGTGGGTAGGTGAAAATAGAATTAAAGACATTGCTTTAGCATGTAAAGATTTAAATATTAATAAACCTTTACTTGTCACTGACAATGGGTTGGCACAATCAGATATTGTTAAAAATACTTTATCAATTTTAAAAGAGAATGAAATTACCGCTTCATTATATTCAAATGTAGTAGGTAACCCGACTGGTGCAAATGTAACTGAGGGAGCTGACTATTATAATAAACATAATTGTAATGGTGTAATTGCATTTGGAGGTGGTAGTGGTTTAGATGTTGGTAAAGCTATTGCTTTTATGTCAGGTCAAACTTTACCTATTTGGGACTTTGAAGACGTTGGTGATAATTGGACTAAGGCTAATTCAGATAAAATTGCACCAATTATTGCAGTACCTACAACCGCAGGCACAGGCTCAGAAACAGGACGAGCATCCGTAATATTAAATGAAGAAACGGGTGTGAAAAATATTATTTTTCATCCAAAATTTTTACCTTCAATAGTTATTTTAGATCCAGTTTTAACAGTTGGGTTGCCATCAAAAATGACAGCTGCAACTGGGATGGATGCATTAGCTCATAATTTAGAGGCTTATTGTGCTCCAGGTTATCATCCTATGGCAGATGGAATTGCTTTAGAAGGAATGAGATTGATTAATAAGTGGCTATTAGAAGCCGTTAACAATGGATCTAATATTGAAGCAAGAATGAATATGTTAACTGCTGCCAGTATGGGTTCAACTGCATTTCAAAAAGGCTTAGGTGCAATTCACTCTCTAAGTCACCCTGTTAATGCATTAAATAATGTTCACCATGGTTTATCTAACGCAATATTTATGCCTTATGTTTTAACATTTAATAAAGACGTTATTGAAGAGAAGATAATTAAGGTTTGTAATTACTTAGAACTTAAAAATAGATCTTTTAATGGTTTTATTAACTGGGTTTTAGATTTACGAAAAAAACTTGATATGCCTCATAAATTATCAGAAGTAATTGAAGAAAAGGATTTTGATATTAATAGATTATCAAAAATGGCTTTAAAAGATCCCTCTACAGGAGGAAATCCAAAAAAATTAACTGTAGATGACATGAAGATAATGTACCAGCACAGTATGACGGGTGAATTATTTAAATGAGTCATTTGAATATTTTAATTGTTGAAGGAAATATTAGAAAAGATAGTGAATTTTTTATCAAAGCAGCAGGAGCTTCTGCAGCAGATAATTTAAAAAATTTAATTTTAAAGATAGAACCATCTGCAATTGCAGAAATTATAAACCCTGATCATGATGATGAGACAACAAATGCTCTAAATGATATGGGCAAATACAATGGCATTGTATTTACTGGTGGTGCAATGAGATTAAATGATATGACAGATGTAATTAAGAAACATATCAATTTTGCATCCAATTGCTTTACTCAAAAAAAGAAGATTCTAGCTATTTGTTGGGGACTACAAGTCTGCACAACAGCAGCTGGGGGCAAGGTAAACCCTGGAAAAAATGGCGCACACATTGGGATTGCATCAGATGTAATTATTAACAATGAAGGTGAAAAACATTTTATTTACAAAGATAAAAAAAAGATTTTTACATCACCCGCATTCAATTTTGATGAAGTAAGTGAATTGCCAAAAAATGCTATTCTTTTATCAAGCGATAAAGTTAATAATGTAATGGGTGTTAGCTTTAATGCGGGAAATTCAGAAATTATTGGCTTACAATATCATCCTGATTATGAATATTTTCAGATGCTTAAACTTATTGATGGTCGTAAAGAGCGACTATTTGTAAATAAAAATTTTTTAAATAAAGAAGAGTATGAAAGTCATATCTCATACATAAAATCTCAAAACGAATTATTAGATTTTAACAATAGGACATATGAAGTTAGAAATTGGCTTAATTATATAAAGAACTAATTTTTAAAATAGACCTTCAATTTCACCATCTTTATTCAATTTAATCGAGTCTGCAGCTGGAACTCTTGGTAATCCAGGCATAGTCATAACAGCACCACATATAACAACAATAAACTCTGCTCCAGAAGAGAGTTTAATTTCTCTAATTGGCAAAGCGTGACCTGTTGGTGCACCTTTTAGGCTTGGATCTGTTGAAAAACTGTATTGAGTTTTAGCAATACAAATTGGAAAATCCCCATAACCAGCTTCTTCAAAGCTTTTTAATTGATCCCTAATTTTAGTATCAGCAATAACCTCATCTGCTCTATAAATTTCTTTTGCAATTGTTTCTATTTTTTTAAATAAAGGAATTTTGCTTTCATATAAAAATTTGAATTTATTATCATTTTTTTCACATAATTCAGCCACATGGCTTGCTAGTTCTTTTGTACCATCACCACCATTTGCCCAATGAGTGCAGAGACTTGCCTTAACACCAATGGTGTCACAAAATTTTATCAAAGCCTTTACTTCATCATCTGTATCTTTAATAAAATGATTAACAGCTACTGCAACTGGTAAATCAAATTTTTTAACATTTTCCACATGTCTTTGAAGATTAACTAAACCTTTTTTTAAGGCTTCAACATTTTCTGTTTTAAGATCATCTTTTGCTACGCCACCATGCATCTTTAAAGCTCTAATAGTTGCAACAATTACAACACAGCTAGGTTTTAAATCTGACTTTCTACATTTAATATCAAGAAATTTTTCTGCACCAAGATCTGCACCAAATCCTGCTTCTGTTACAGTATAGTCAGCAAGTTTAAGTCCGGTTTTTGTTGCAATTACAGAATTACAACCATGTGCAATATTAGCAAAAGGACCACCATGAATAATTGCGGGATTGTTTTCTAAAGTTTGAGTAACATTAGGTCGAATTGCATCTTTTAATAATACTGTCATTGGACCTTGTGCTTTTAAATCTTTAGCATAAACAGGTTTTTTATCTCTAGTATAAGCAATTGTAATATTTCCTATTCTTTTTTCTAAATCTTCTAAATCATTTGATAAACAAAAGATTGCCATGATTTCAGAGGCAACAGTTATATCGAAACCATCTTCTCTTGGAAAACCATTTGCAACTCCACCTAAGTTTATATTTATAGATCTTAAAGAACGATCGTTCATATCCATTACTCTTTTCCAAACAATTCTTCTAACATCGATATCTAATTTATTTCCCCAGTAAATATGATTGTCAATTAATGCTGATAATAAATTATGAGCTGATGTGATTGCGTGAAAATCTCCAGTAAAATGTAAATTAATTTGTTCCATTGGAACTACTTGAGCATAACCACCACCAGCTGCTCCACCTTTCATTCCAAAAGAAGGACCAAGACTTGGCTCTCTTAAACAAACAATAGATTTTTTTCCAATTTTGTTTAATCCATCATTTAAACCAACTGATGTTGTAGTTTTACCTTCACCAGCTGGAGTAGGAGTGATTGCTGTTACCAATATAAGTTTTCCATTTGGTTTATCTTTTAAAGTATCTAAATATTCTAAATTAATCTTTGCAATATGTCTGCCCATTGGACTAAAAGCTGAGCTTTCATCGGGTACATTTATCTTTGCTAAAATATCATTTATAGGTTGCATTTTAGCTTCTCTTGCTATTTGAATGTCTGACTTAACTTCGCTCATTTAAAACTCCTATAAATTTAATTTTCTTTTGAAGAATTCATATCTTCTTTTATGAATTTTTGAAACTTATAAAAATTATATATAAAAATAATAATAACTATTTATATTCATTTAGATAAAATTAATTGATGCAAAAATATTCTATATTTAATCTAATTAAAAATGCTTTCTCCGGTCATCAAAATTGGGATTTGGCCTGGAAAGATCCTACTCCTAAAAAGGAGTATGATGTTGTCATAATTGGTGGTGGTGGACATGGTTTAGCAACAGCATATTATTTAGCAAAAGAGCACAATATTACAAATGTTGCCATTATTGAAAAAGGTTGGATAGGGGGTGGAAATGTTGGAAGAAATACTACAATCATTAGATCAAATTATATGCATGACGATAATGCTTTGTTTAGCGAGTTTGGAATGGATCTATGGAGACGAATGAGTCAGGATTTAAATTATAATGTAATGTTTTCTCCAAGAGGCATTATTAACCTCGCTCACTCAGATGCTCAGATGAATGTTTTCGCAAGAAGAGGAAACTCAATGCGATTAAATGGTATCGATGCAGTTTTATTAAATAGAGAAGAAGTGAAAGAAATTATTCCAATGGCTGACTTTTCAGACAATGTAAGGTTTCCTATATTTGGTGGATTGATGCAACCAAGCGCTGGAACAGCAAGACATGATGCAGTTGCATGGGGTTATGCACGTCAAGCAGACTCAATGGGTGTAGATATAATTCAAAATTGTGAAGTAACAGGTTTTGATGTTGTGGGTGGAAAAGTCCAAGGAGTTAGAACTTCACGTGGGGATATTAAAGTTAAAAAAATCGGACTTTGCGTTGCAGGTAGTACAAATATTTTAGCAGAGAAATTAAATATGACAGTACCAGTTGAGACACATCTTTTACAAGCTTGTGTTTCAGAACCAGTTAAGCCTGTTTTAGATAGGGTTGTAACTTTTGGTGCAGGTCATTTTTATATAAGTCAATCTGATAAAGGTGAGATGGTAATGGGAGGAGATTTGGATGGCTATAATAGTTATGCGCAAAGAGGAAACCTTCCAACCCTTCAACATGTTTTAACTGAAGGAATTGCAATGATGCCGTTTCTTAGCAAACTAAAAATGCTTAGAACTTGGGGTGGGATAATGGATATGTCTATGGATGGCTCACCTATAATAGATAAAACTCATATTGAAGGATTATATTTAAATTGTGGATGGTGTTATGGTGGGTTTAAAGCAACACCAGCATCAGGATGGACATTCGCACATACAATTGCACAAGATAGAGTTCATAAATTAAATGCTGGATATAGTTTGAATAGATTTAATACAGGTCACTTACTAGATGAAAAGGGACTTGGAACTAAAACATGGATTTCATAAATGCTCCATATTAAATGTCCTCACTGTGGGATGAGATCTCAAAATGAATTTTCATACGGTGGTGATGCAACTGTTAAAAGACCAGAACTTAATAAAGAAGTTTCAGATCAAGATTGGGATAATTTTGTCTATAATAGAAAAAGCTTAAGAGGAAAACACAAAGAGCTATGGCAACATATATCAGGATGCAGACAGTGGATTAAAGTAGAAAGAGACACTGCAACTCACGAAATATTTAAAACTGTTAAAGCTCACGAAGATATTTAATATGACACAAAATTATAGATTAGATAATATTGGACTAATAAATAGAGACAAAAAAATCTCATTTAAGTTTAATGGAGTAACCTACTTTGGCTATGAGGGAGATACCTTAGCATCAGCATTACTTGCTAACGGAGTTCATTTAATAGGAAGAAGCTTCAAATATCATAGACCCAGAGGGTTTTTTGGTGCAGGTGTAGATGAACCATACGCAATTGTTCAATTATACAGAAATAATGAAACTGAACCAAATGTAAAAGCTACAGAACAAGAGCTTTTTGAAGGCTTGGAAGCAACAAGTGTTAATTGTTGGCCAAGTGTTAATTTTGATATTGGAGCTATCAACAATTTATTAAAAGTATTTCTTCCAGCAGGATTTTATTACAAAACGTTTATGTGGCCAAAAAGTTTTTGGTACAAGGTTTATGAGCCATTTATAAGAAAAGCAGCGGGACTTGGAGTTGCATCAATTGAACACGACAAAGAAAGATACGAACACAAATATGAATATTGTGATTTACTAATTGCAGGTTCAGGACCCTCTGGTTTAGCAAGCGCATATGCTGCTGCTAAAAATGGAGCAAGAGTAATTTTAGCAGAAGATAAACCTAGATTTGGTGGAACTTTATTAACCAGTGAAGTTAATATTGGAAATCAAACAGGAAAAGAATGGGCAGAAAATATTGTTTCTGAACTTAAAGAGATGCCTAATGTTATTGTTAAAAATAGATCTCAAGTATTTGGTTATTATGATCATAACATGTTAGTGATGTCAGAAAAATTAAGTGATCACTTACCTAAAACTAAAAAATATAATCCAAAACAAAGACTGTGGTATATTAGGGCAAAAGAAGTTTTAATTTCATCTGGTTCAATTGAAAGACCGTTAGTGTTTGGAAACAATGATACACCAGGTGTGATGTTATCTTCTGCAGCAAAAGAATATTTAAAAGTTTATGGAGTTCTAGTTGGTAAAAAACCTTTAATATTTACAAATAATGATAGTGGATATGAAACGGCTATAGAATTTAAAAAGAATGGTGTTGATCCAATTATTTTAGATACAAGAAAAGAACCTAACTCAGAAATCATAGATGAAGCAAAAAAATTAGATATTGAAATTAAATTTTCTTACGTAGTAGTTGCTGCTAAAGGGTATAAAAAAGTTAAATCTGCTGAAGTTGCTAAAATTTCAGATGATAAAAATGAATTAGGAACTTTAGAAACCATTGATTGTGATTGTATTTGTGTCTCAGGCTTTTGGACCCCAACAATACACTTAGCTTCTCAATCAGGAAATAAAACTACCTTCAATAAAGATATAGATGCATTTGTACCTGGATTATCAAAACAAAATGAAACAACTTTAGGTGCTGCAAATGGTACTTATACATTAGATGAAACTTTAAAAAGTTCATTTGATAGTGGATACAAATTATCAAAAAAAATTACTAATAATGATAACAAAATATCATCACCAACAGTTATGGAGAAAAAGTCAACCGCACATGATAAATTTTGGTGCGTACCTTTACCTAAAGGAAAAACATACAAAAGATTTTTAGATTTTCAAAATGATGTGGCTGTTTCTGATGTAGAAATTGCACTAAAGGAAGGTTATCGATCTATTGAACATGTAAAAAGATACACGACACTTGGAATGGCCACTGACCAAGGAAAAACAAGTAATCTCAACGGTTTGCAACTAGTTTCAAACATCGAAAATAAAATAGTACCAGAGGTAGGTCATACAACTTTTAGACCTCCATATACACCAGTTACTATTGGTGCGATTGTTGGAAGAGAAATTGGCAAACATTCTAAACCAACAAGAAAATCACCAATGCATACCTGGCATGAAAAAAATAATGCAGTGTTTGTAGATGCGGGTGTTTGGTTGAGACCAAGATATTACAAAATTGGAGAAGAAACTTTATTTGAAGGTTCAAAAAGAGAAGCTAAAAATGTTAGAATAAATGTAGGAGTTTGTGATGTAACTACTTTAGGTAAAATTGACATTAAAGGACCTGATGCAGCAGAGCTACTAAATAGAGTTTACACTAATGCTTGGTTAAAATTGCCTGTTGGTAAAGCAAGGTACGGTGTAATGTTAAGAGAAGATGGAATTGTTATGGATGATGGAACAACAACAAGAATTTCTGAAAACCATTATCATATGACAACAACAACAGCACAAGCAGCAAATGTTTTATCTCATCTTGAATATTATCTACAGCTTGTATGGCCAGAACTAAATGTAAATGTGGTTTCAACTACAGAGCAATGGGCAGGAGCTGCAATTGCTGGACCAAAATCTAGAGATTTATTACAAAAACTATTTCCAAATATTGATGCTTCAAATGAAGGGTTACCTTTTATGGGATATAAAGAAGCTGATTTATTTGGAGTTCATGCACGAATTTTTAGAATTTCATTTTCAGGAGAGCTTGCTTATGAAGTTAATGTTGAATCTGATAATGGAAACTTTATGTGGGAGAAGATAATGGAAGTAGGACAGGAATTTAAAATTCAACCTTATGGAACTGAAGCATTATCAACTCTAAGAATTGAAATGGGACATATTGCAGGATCAGAACTTGATGGCAGAACTATTCCTTATGATAACTCTTTAGAAGGACTTGTTAGTAAAAAGAAAGACTTTATAGGAAAACGTTCTTTAGATAGAAAAGCGTTTATAGCAGATGATAGACAAAAAGTAGTAGGTGTTGTTCCAATTGATAAGAAAACAAGTATCCCTGAAGGGTCTCATTTAGTTAAAGACGCAATGGCTCCAATACCAAATCCTAAATTAGGATATATTTCTGCATCTTGCTGGAGTGTTGAATACGATAATCCGTTTTCATTAGCAATTCTTAAGGATGGAAAAAATATGATAGGGCAAAATCTATTTGCAATGTCACCTTTAAAAAATAAAACAATACCTGTTGAGATAGTTTCATCACACTACGTAGATCCAAAGGGTGAAAGAGTAAGATCATGAGTTCAATTTCTGCTTTAAATGCCTCCCATAACAAAGGACTATTTGGTGACCATGAGGGGAAAAATGATGATGAACTTTTAAAAGTAAGTGAATTAAGTGATTTTTTAATCATTCAAATAGTTAAATATAAGAACTCCTTAACAGCAATTGAAAATATCAAAATAGATAATCTGAACTTAAATAATGAGATTTTAAATGTAAGTTGTAATACCAATACAAGAATTTTATGGAATGGCCCAAATAACTGGCTTTTAGTTTCTTCAAAAAAAGAAATTATAAAAGAAATTAATGAAAAATTAGTTGATGCAGATTTTGCTATAACAAATGTATCTCATAGTAGAGCGATAATTCAAATAGAGGGAAAAAATACAAAAGAGATATTGAAAAAAGGATGTCCCTTTAATTTTAATGAATTAAAAAAAAATACCTGTTTAAATTCAACTTATAACGGAATGTCAGTTACAATCGATATGTTAAATGACAATCCAGACAAAATTAGAATATTCACTCTAAGAAGTTTTGGAGAGTCTTTTTATCATTCTATTACCGATGCTTGCCTAGAGTTTGGCTATAAAGGGGTTTAAAATTTATTGCTTTCTAGTTGCAATATAAACGCCAAGAGTTGCCACAGCAAAACCAATTAGATCTAGATTATTTAATTTTTCATTTAAAAATAACCATGCCATTATTGCTGTAGTTGGTGGTATTAAAAAAAATATAGAAACGGTTTTACTTGCTGAGTTATTTTTAATTAAAAACATTAAGATTGTAAATGCTCCAAATGATACAAGAAATACTTGATGACTCATTGCTATTAAGAATGTAGATGTAAAATTAATATAAGGTTCAGTAAAAATTAAAATAATTATTATGTGTAAAGCACAACCACCTATTGCTTGATACATATTACTTACAGACAAAGGTAAATCATTACTTATTTTTTTTTGCCATAAAGTTGATGTTGTAATAGCAAGAAGAGCAACAAAAGAAGCTATTACTCCAAAAACAGGAAGGCTTGATCCAATATCAAAACCTAAAACTAAAGCAGCACCAATAAATCCAAGGACCACCCCAATCCATTGTTTGAATGTAACTTTTTCACCCAAGAATTTTCCTGCTAAAGCATTGGTTAAAATCGGTTGCAAGGTTACAATTAATGCAGCAATACTTGTAGGCATTCCTATTGAAACTGAATAAAAAACACCTCCCAAATAAACACCATGAAAAAGTACTCCACTAAAAAGTGACTGCAGAAGGTTTCTTAAATTTGTTAAAATTTTTTGTTTTGTATAAATTGAAAAAATGTAGAAACCAAAAGCTACAACAAAAAATCTAAAGGCTAATGCAGCAAAAGGATCACTATTGTCTATTATTGGTTTTGTTGTCACAAAAGCTGAGGACCACAAAATAACAAAAATAAATGGAAAAATTTTAACCATATCGAGGTTATAGGTCATATTTTATTGCAATATTAGAGATTAATATCCAAAATGAACACTTTCTCTCTTGAGTTGTACTTATAAATACCTAGGATTAGGAAGGAGTATAATGATTTTAAATAAAATATTTGTCGGATTATTTTTGCTATTTTTTCTTAATGGTTGTGTGCAAAATGCAGCTTTATTAGGACCTGCTTATACATTAGCTAGTTCTGGTAATATCTATCAAGCTGGCCTTACATATGGTTCTAATCAAGCAGTTAAAGAAATTACTGGTAAGTCTCCTACTGAAAATATTCAAAGTCTTGTAGACAATAAAAAGAAAAAAATTGAGGAAGAAAAAAAACAGGAAGAGTTTTTTGCGTTAGTAAAAAGTAGAATAGAAAAAACAAGTAAAATTATTCAATTAGCTAATCAGTAATACCTAATAAAAGTTGTTCTGATTGCCCAGTTTCTTTACACCACAATTCATAACTTTCACACATTCTCCACAAAAAATCAAAAGCACGTTGAGAAATTTCAAGTGGAAAAGAGCTTTTGGCATAATATAGCTCTGGATACTTTATTAGCTGTTTTACTGTGGCATCCTTTTGTACGTTTAAAAGTTTAATAGTTTCATCTGGTATTTTCTCTCCACTATCCTTATCAATAAATTTATTATTTTTTAAATATTCAAACCAATCATCATGAAACTTACCACTACTTATTTCTTCATATTTTTTTGTGCCTATAAAACCTTCAATGGCATCTATATTAGAAATATCTAGATTATTTTTTTTAATATCAACTATATCTTTATAAATAACTTCAGCTAAATAAATAACATAAGGTTTTTTAACTTTAGGAAGCATCTTTTATTTTCTATATTTTGCCATAGCCGCATTGGCTAATATTAAATTTGGATCTAAATATAGTTTTGACATTTTCACATTTTTCAATGATTTAAATGCAAAGATAGCTATAGGTAGTTCTGTACAACCCAATATAATCTTCTTACAATTATTTTTAATTAAATAATTAATTGCTGGTTTAATAGATTTTTCAGCTAGTTTTATATTCCCCATTTTTACATGCTTAATGGTTTTATTGACTGATTTAATTTGTAAATCATGAATAGGTGTAATTAATTTATAGTTATTTTTAAATAGTTTTTCATATATCTTTGTTTTTAATGTTCCTTCCGTAGCAAGAAGTCCAATCTTTGAATTCTTTTTATAAATTTTTTTAGTATGTAAATAAACTTCTTTAGGCATATTTACGATTGGAATTTTTATTTTTTTTCTTAAATCTTCATACCAATAATGAGCAGTATTACAGGGTATGACAATAAATTTACAACCACTTTTCTCGAGTGATTTGCAACCTTCAAGTAAGCTTTTAAGAACCTTATTGTATTTTAAATTACTTTTTAAATTTCTAGGACGGTCTGTAAACCTTTTAGTTTGAACACCAATCGACTCTGGTCTTCCAGGTATATTGGACTTATTGTAAAGCATGAAAAGAGGATACTCTTGATCAATCTTGCCTCTATTAAGCATTGCTAGCTTGTTGCAAAAATCAAGCCCAGCTTGTGTTCCCATTCCTCCTAATATGCCAATCATAATTACTAATACTTTTTAATATTGTTATAAATTTGTTTTGCTTTTATTTTACAAGGGTTGATTAATACCTCTCATGAAGACTAAAACCA
This sequence comes from Candidatus Pelagibacter sp., assembly GCA_028225715.1. Next base: position 19,547 of record JAOIXS010000008.1, on the reverse strand, counting down.
AGCAACCATTTATTGTGTGTGATGAATGCTTTGAACCTGGTTCAAAAGATATAAAATCACCTTTCTTAAAAATTTTTCCATCTGGATCAGTTAATTCCCCATCTAACATTAAAAATTCCTCAAAACCCAAATGTTCATGGGGTAGACTTTTTGCACCTGGTTCCATTTTTAAAACATATGTTCCTTGTCCACCTTTTTCTCTACTGTAGCTAATTTTATGCCAACTCATTCCAGGCACAACAACCCCATAATTATCAAATGGAGTAAATTCAACATTATAAAGATCAGTTATTTTTCTATTTATCATGATTTTTAGTTACTCATTATTAAATTGTTATATTCGATGATTATTAATAAAATATAATTATGCAAGATATATTTATTGAAGATGAGGGAAATGGCACTCCACTGGTACTAGTGCATGGTTTTTTAGGATCTTCTGAGATGTGGACTTTACAAACTGACTTTTTTAAAAGAAATTTTAGAGTTTTGGCTCCAGCACTACCTGGTTTTGGAAAAAGCAATAAAGTTAAATCATACGATTCAATTGAAGGTATGGCTAAATCTATATTGACAAGTTTAGAAAAAAAGAAAATAGAACAATTTTACTTATTAGGTCACTCAATGGGTGGCATGATTGTACAGGAAATGATTAAGCTAGCAGGTGAAAAAATCTTAAAGTTAATTTGTTATGGTACAGGACCTAGAGGAAATATACCTGGTAGATTTGAAACCATAGATGTTTCGAGAGAAAAATTGAAAACTAATGGACTAAATAATACAGCTTATAGAATTGCAAAAACATGGTTTATTAAAGAGGATAGATCTAAATATTTTTATTTATGTGAAGAAGCGGGTAAGCAAACTTCTTTAGAGGCGGCAGACAATGCTCTTGTTGCCATGAAAAATTGGAGTGGTATTGAAAACTTAAAAAATATTAAGACTAAAACTTTAATAATTTGGGGAAATAAAGATAAAGCCTATAACTTTAATCAAGTAGAAACTTTAAGAGAAAATATTAAAAATAGTGATCTTAGAATAGTTAAAGGTTGCTCTCACAATGTTCATTTAGAGAAGCCAGACGAATTTAATACTATAGTGAGTGAGTTTCTTAAAAAAAACTGATTGGTATTGGCTGAAATGTTTAGCTAAATAATTAAAAAATTAATTTAATTAAAAAATTGCAGCCAATAGAAAGTGTGAATATTATGCAGTTTTTAAATTTACCGCTGAAGGACCTTTTGGACCATCTTCAACTTCAAAAGTCAAAGCTTGACCTTCATCTAAACCGTTCATACCAGCATCTCTAACAGCTGAAACGTGAACGAATACATCTTTTTCTTTATCTTCTCTTTCAATAAAACCAAAACCTTTAGTTGGATTGAACCATTTAACTTTTCCTTGTAGACTCATATTTATCTTCTTACTTTTTATTATGTTACTTTTTATTACTTATAATTAAGCAATCCACGCTTTGTTTAGATTAATTGAGGTTTTGTCAACTAAATTTAAAAGATTAAATAATTAAAGACTTATTTGTTGCTAATTAGCATAGTCATATAAATAGAATTGATATCTTTTTTATAGTGCGAAAAGGGCTCACAGGGTTCAAAACCACACTTATTAAATAATTTTCTAGCAGATAAAAAGAAGTCACCAGCACCAGTTTCTAAACTTAATCTTTTAATGTTGAGTCTTTTTGCCTCATTAATTAGATGATTTATGACTTTTGTGCCATTTCCTCTACCTCTAAAGTTGTCACTAACCCTTATAGATTTGAATTCACCATGTTCTTTATCTAAAAATTTTAATGCACCACTTCCCATTAGGTCATTTTCTTCCCACAGGCTCCAAAATTTAATAGTTGGATCTTTTAATCCGGCTATATCAAGCACGTGAGCACTCCCTTTGGGTGAAACTGATCTTAACTCAATGAAATGCTTTATAAGCAGTTCATGAACTTCTGGATTATCAAAATTTCCTTCGATTGATTTTAACATTTGGGCAATATCTACTTAAGAAGGGTTGTTAAATGACCCATTTTTCTTTTTTGTTTAATTTCTTTTTTAAGATAATCAAAGAAAAATTCATTTTCATTGTGTTCTTTATTTCTGTAATTAGTAATTTGGTCACCAATTATATTTGTCATCATTGCATTTGATATTTTTTTAATAGGTATTTGTTCTAGCTTACAAACTGCTCTTACATGATTTTCAAATTGACTTACATTATACGCGTTAATTGTTAAGTGCCCTGAGTTATGAACTCTTGGTGCAATTTCATTTACATATAGGTTATCATTTCTATCAATGAAAAATTCAACACACAAAGTTCCAACATATTTTAATTCTTCAGAAATTAAAGTTGCCCATAGTTTTGATTGCTCTAATATTTTATCGCTAATTTTTGCTGGAATTTTTGAGTTTTTCAAAATTTGATCTTCATGTGCATTTTCAATGGGTTCATAAATTTCATATTTCTGAATATCAAACCTTGTAATAATTATTGATATTTCTTTTTTAAGTTTAACGAGCTTTTCTAAAATATAACCCTTTGAATAATCAACATCAATTGAGTCTAAATTTTCTAAACTGTTAATGGGGTGTTGCCCTTTGCCATCATACCCTAGTGTAGTAGTTTTAAGTATACCTGGTAGTAAATCTTCAGCCGACTCCATGTCAGATTTTTTTTCAATAGATACATATCTTGTAGTTCTTATATTAAGATTATTGATAAAATCTTTTTCTGCCAATCTATGTTGAATTATTCTATTTACTGAAGGCTTTGGTAAAACAGGTTTTATCTTATTAATTTCATTTAATGTTTCATAGGGAATATTTTCAAATTCATAAGTGACAACATCAACTTTAGTCAAAAACTCATTAATCTTATTTTTATCATTATATTCACCGTGTACAAAATCATTAGAAAAATTTTGTGCAGGGGCATCAATATCATCACAAAAAATAACTGTTTTAATTTCAAGTTTATTTGCAGCAACAGTAAGCATACTACCTAACTGACCTCCACCTATAATTCCAAGAATTGGTTTAGACATATTTTAAAACTATTTTGGTTTTTTTTTAACTGATTTACTTTGACCTAAACGAAACTGATTTAATTTTTTCTTAACAGTTAAATCACTAAGACCAATAATAGATGCAGCTAATAAAGCAGCATTAATTGCGCCATCCTCTCCAATTGCTAATGTTCCAACGGGTATTCCTTTTGGCATTTGTGCAATGGATAAAAGACTATCAAGTCCTTTCAGCTTTTTACTTTCAATTGGAACTCCTAGCACCGGTAGAGAGGTAAGGGCTGAAATCATACCTGGCAAATGTGCAGATCCACCAGCTCCAGCTATAATTACTGCAACACCATCTTTTTCAGCATTAATAGCAAATTCATACATCCTCTTAGGAGTTCTGTGAGCTGATATTATTTTTGTTTCAAATTTTATATTTAATTTTTTAAGAATATTTTGGCAAAATAGCATGGTTTTGTAGTCAGATTGACTACCCATAACAATTGATACTTTTCTTAATTTATTTTTAGTCATTTGTTGTAATATTATTCTAACGTAAATTGTTATTTCAAATTAAGTCTAAAATTTCAATAAAATTAATAGAATTTATCCATCTTATTGATATTCTTTAAAACAAATAAGATCACAATGAATTTTAAAATTGATAATTTACAATATTGTAACTGGTCTAGAGAAATCTTTCAGATCAATAAACAAGCAGGACTGGATGCAATCCACGTAACAATTGTTTATCACGAAGATTTTGATGAGCTAAAAATGGTATTAAATAAATGGGAAAATTTCTTTTCAGAAAACTCTGACTTAATTTTTCATGGCAAAAGTTTTAAAGATATTGAGAAAGCTAAATCTGAAAATAAAACTGCAGTTTTTTTTGGTTTTCAAAATTGCTCACCTATAGAAGATGATATTGGATTAGTTGAAAAAGTTTATGATTTAGGATGTAGGTTTATGCAACTTACTTATAACAATCAATCATTACTAGCGACAGGATGTTATGAAGCAATAGATAGCGGAGTTACTAATTTTGGTAGAGAAGTAATTAAAGAAATGAATAGACTAGGTCTTGTAATAGATATGTCTCATTCAGCAGAAAAAAGTACAATTGATGCAATTGAGATAAGTAAAAAACCAATTGCAATAACTCATGCAAACCCATCATTTTGGCATCCAGCTAAGAGAAACAAATCAAATGAATTGTTAAAAATATTATCTAAACATAAAGGAATATTGGGTCTATCTTTATACCCCCATCATTTAAAAGATGGAACAGATTGTTCTTTAGAAAGCTTTTGTGAAATGACAGCTAAGACAGCTGAGATTATGGGAGTTGAAAAAATAGGAATAGGTTCAGATCTTTGTCTAAACCAACCAGATACTATTGTTGAGTGGATGAGAAATGGTACTTGGACTAAAAGCAAAAATTATGGAGAAGGATCAAAAAATAAACCTGGTTTTCCAAAACAACCTGATTGGTTTTTAGATGCAAGAGGATTTGAAAACTTAGAGTCAGGACTTAAAAAAGTTGGTTTTTCAGAAAATGAAGTTAATGGAATTCTTGGAAACAACTGGTACAATTTTTACAAAGAAATGAACTAATGAATATTTCATTAAGAGACCCCAATGTAGTAATGAAGCTATCAAGACTAGGATCTTTTCATCAATCTAAACTTTCATTTTTAAGAAGTTTTTTAAAAGAGTTTAAGGATTGGGATTACAAAAGAGATTTATTTGAATTAAATGAGCATGGTTATGGTACTGCAGTTTATTCATTTAAGAAAAAAAATAGAGTGTATTCATTAATTTGTTTTGCAAATGAATTGAATGAAAATGAAAGATCAGACAGGGTTATAGCTACTAAATGGGATGCAGCCTTTACACTTTTTGATGGTGTTCCTTTAAAACAAGATATTGAAAGATTAAAAAACGAAGTCCCAAAACAAGAATTTGGCAGACTTTCATATAAAGAACTAACCCTTTCAAGAGCCAATAAATCAGTTAGAGTTTTTAATCATGTGGTTAAATGCTTAAGCGAAGGAAAGCAGCCTGATAATGATTTATTATCTAGTGTTGGTTATTTGTATAGAACAACTGCAGTTTATGGGTCAGGTAAATTTGGCTTAGCAGATAGATTTAGAATTAAAGACCGAGAAGAAATATACGGGCCTTTCAGATTGGAAATGATGTTGGTTTATTTAGTTAGACAATTTACTTTCGATCAGGTTAATCACGTTGCAAAAAGTAAGAACCCAAAAAAAGCTGTAAATCTAGATATAAATATTTGTAAAAATTTAGGAATAGGAAATTCTACAGGTCTAGGAATGGCTCCATTTATTGTTAACCATCCAACTCTTTTAAATAATTGGATTTCAGCAAGGGAAATTTCTTTAAAAAAGATAAGAGAGATAAAAAAGATATCAGAGAAAGAAAAAAACCTATTTTTAGAATGTTTAAAAAAATCAATAAAGAACATCACTTCTTGGAATACTGAAAGTGAATATCAAATAAATAAAATTAAATCTTTATTAAGAGATCTTAATGAATTTATTCTATACTTAGATAACAATTTTAATTTCGAGCAAGATTATGCTTTTAATGAATTATATCTTTATTTAGAAAAAGAATATTGTGAAGAATGTATCGAATATGTTGTCTCAATGATGATGGAGCCATATGACGATATAACGTCTCCGTTAATTAAAGAAATGAGTTCTGAAGAAGAAAAATATTTTAATATTCCAACAGAGCGAACAGTAGAAGATTTAAAGCTGATTTTAGAAAAAAAATATCCAGATATTTTAACTATAGATTTTACCAAAGATGAAAATAATTTAAATTTTTGGTTTATTTCAAAAAATAAAGAAGAGCCAAGATTAGCAAATAGATTTGATGAAGTGGGTGCTGAATTAGAGCAACCATTAGCAATAGCAAGGGATATTAAAAAACTTTATGAATTGTTATCTGTTACTAAAAATAGCTGGACCATTGCTAAATTTTTATCAACCAATAACGAATTAAGACACGTTGTTAGAAGAGCATTTATAGTAGAGAAATTTCCTTATTCTGAAATACAAGACAATACCATTGGCCAAAAAATAATGCCTATTGATATGCTAAGATTAAAGTTATCATTTTTTGGAGCTTTAAAATTTGATCCCCGTTCTGATAAATGGTTAAGAATATGCATGTTTCAAGGAGCGCCCCTACCAGAACAATTAAAAAACTATGATGAACATTGGGTTTATAATTAATCAACATGAGATCATTAAGTGAAATAGATACAGTTTCTAAAAGATCAAGTAAGGCTGCTGGATATTCATGGGGAATTGCAGAAGAGATTGGAAAAAATATAAGATTACTTGAGATTTTTAACTTACCTGGAATTAAAAACTTAAATAGTTTTTTTAAGAAAAAAAAAGAATTAAGGTTAGAGAATATCAGCATCATAAAGCAAGACAATGAGGCCAATAAAAATGAATATTGTCCAATAATTGCAGGGGTAAATTTTTTAGATCAGATTAAAACTTTAGAAACTTTAAATGAGATAACGTTTAAAAATGTCTCATATCCATTGCTTTTTTTACCATTTGTAAGTAGGGCGGCAGAGGTAATTGGTAAAAGAATATTCTTAAAAATTGATGACAGGGAGTTTTTATTAAACTTTAATAATAATATTTATTCTAATTACACTAAAAATGAAATTATTGAGTCTGCTGAAAATATTTATTTAAAAGTTTTAGAAAATAGAGACTCGTTTGAAGAAAAAGAATGGAATGAACTCTATAAGCTTTCAGAAGAAACTTTTGTTGAAGAAAATGAAAGCCTAAAACAAGGTGGAGCAGGGGCTGGTCTTACTGATAATGACTAAAGACTTTGATGATCAAACTAATAATGATGAAGAAGTTCTTCAATTAGATAATTTTTGTGAAGAGTGCAAAAAAGAAGACCCAAGTGTTTCTCAAAATTTAATTTTAACTGGATTTAAAACCTGTAATTCTTGTAAACTTTCAAAAACTATATTTCCGATTTAACTAATATTGCTTATAGGCAAAGCATTCATTTTGCTCATTACAAATGATATTGAAAGAAAAGCAATTATTAAAAAAGCTAAAAAGACTATTCCAAAAGATTTAAAATTAGACTTTAGATTTAAAACTTGTTTTGTTGAAATGATTAATCCTGCAAATATCCAAAACTGAGTTAGAAATATTATTGGGATCATTAAATCTGGTGTTACAGCAAAAAATCTTAAAAGCCCTGGTGCATGAGCAAATCCAACGGCTGTTAAAACTTTTTTAAATGGAACTTTTGTTTCTTTATCTGGAAATAATTTTACACCGATCACATAAATAAATAGTCCCCACACAAACCAAGTAAGAATGGCAGTTAAACCAGACATTGCAACGGCAGTTTTGATAACAGTATTTGCAGCAACGGCTCCCGCTAAGCCATCTAATATCATGATAAGGCCTGAAAAATATATTGCAGCTTCACCAAAGTTTTTATTATCTTTGTAAAGAGTCTTATCTAATTTAATAGACCGAACAATTATATTTAAAAATTGACCAAACATTATTTATTTTTTTTACTATTTTTCTGAGCTTTGTAAGAAACAAATAGTGGAAAGAGTATTAAAGCAATTACTATTATTATGCAAATTACGATTAGGAATGATTTTGTCATTATTAGTGGGGGAGAATTAACCTCCCCCAAATAATTAATTTAACCTTTAACGACTTCTCTTGTGTTTGCGTTATAAGATTCTGTAAATGGAATATCCACTACCACAGCATCAACTGGTGTTCCTGGTGTGTCAGAATATTTAGCAGGTAAGTGAACTTTGTACTTAGTTCCAATTTTACCTTTAGGGAAACCATTAGCATTTAATGTTCCCTCAAATGGTACATATCCCATTGCTATATTTTGACCTTTTTCAGGGTGATACCAGGGTGATGTAATAAACCCAACTGGATCTCCACCACTCTCAGGTGATACTAACCAAAAGTCAGGAGCATATTCTTCAATTGGTTTTCCACCCAACTCAAGACCTACTAACTGAAGTTTGTAAGGTTTTTGACCAGCCTTAAGATCTGCACCCATTTTCTCCAATGCAGCTTTACCAACATAGTCAGCTTTTTTATTCCACTCACCTTTACCAGATAATGAAACTTGGTAACCAAGATTACACTGGAAAGGATTGTGTTGTTGATCCATATCTTGTCCCCATGAGAGAATTCCAGCTTGAATTCTTCTGTGGTGAGCAGGAGCAATAACCATTAGGCTATGTTTTTTTCCAGCTTCAAGAACAGCATTCCACATATCATCAGCATATTTAGTTGCTTCTCTTAAGTAGATTTCATATCCAGCTTCACCTGAGAAACCAGATTGTGAAATAACACAACTTCTGCCACCAACTTTAACTTCAGCTAAACCGTAGAAAGGCATATTGTCAAAATCAACTTGATCTCCACAAAGATCTTTCATTAAAGCTTTTGATTTAGGGCCTTGAATTTGTACCGGACAAACATCAATTTCTTCAACAGTACAATCAAATCTTCCGTCAGCATTAACACCTTGAAGATACATTCCAATATCAGAGTCTGATAGTGAGAACCAAAATTCATCTTTTGAAATTCTAAGAAGAATAGGATCATTTAAAACACCACCATAAGCATTACATAAAATTACATATCTTGCTCTCATTGGTGAGATTTTAGTTGCATCTCTAGTTATAACGTAGTCAGTAAACTTTTCTGCATCTGGACCTTTAACTCTAATTTGTCTTTCAACAGCAACGTTCCACATCGTAACGTGATTTTTAATTGCTTCATATTCAACCATAGCTCCACCATCTTCAGGTTTTACATAACCTCTTGGGTGATAAATACGATTGTATACAGTTGCTCTCCAACAACCAGCTTCCATTGATAGATGCCAGTATGGAGATTTTCTTACTCTTGTTGAAATTAACATTTCAACTTTTGTAGGCCCACTCTGTCTTAAGTTATATGGTACTTCACGATCTGATTGATCAACTGAAGTAGCATGATTTAGTTTAGTATAGTCAAATTCATTAGACATAACCGTTCTCCTTCAACCACTTGTTAGTTTCCTTCAAGCCGCCGAATGTATAAATGTGGAAGTTGCCAGTAAACTCTTTCACTTTCCCAATTAATTCATTAGGGTCTTTAGGTTTCAATAAATCTAATGCCTTACTAAAATTAGACTTAAGAAAATTTATAGAATTTTTCGCCCCGACAATATTAGCAAATTTAATCAAGCTAGTTATTTTCATTGGCCCAGTAATTCCTACATGCACTGGTACTGACTGCTTAGAAATGAAATCTACGATAGGTTGACTCTCTAATAACCACTGGGTCACTATATAGTCGGCGTAAGGTTTTTTATCTATCATAGCCTTTTCTAATTCTTTATCAGAAATATCCTGACTTCCCTCTGGATGTCCTGCTATTCCTATTTTAATTCCATCAAAAAATCCTGTTTCTAAAATTTGAATTGAACTATCAAATTTTCCAACTGGCTCTCTACTTCCTCCAATAACTAAAGCTTGTTTAGTACCCACATCTTTACATCTTGCAATGTAATCTTTAAGTTGAGCATCATCCGTAATTGATCTTGCTGGAAAATGTGGAACTGGATTAAATCCTTTTTTAACTAATGCAGCTGTTTGGTTAGCTGTTTCTTTATAGTCTCCTCCTGGGAGCATAGTTACATAAACATCTTTAACGAGAGGCAATGTATCAAGATCTGTTTGAGGTCCAACCTCAAGTGAAAAATTCATTTTCCCCGATGATTATCTTTTTTGTAAATGCTGTCAAAGAAATTCATCTTGTGGATAAAAATATTTGTTGCCAAAAGTTGTGCTGGTGATAATTTTTTTTAATGTCTGAAAATCTTAAAAATCTTGAACTTTCAAAGATCTTGGATTTAGATAAAATTAGAGTGGTTGGGAACCCCATCGAGAAAGCGCATGGACTACCAAACGAGTGCTACACTAGCTCTGACTATCTAACGATCGAAAGAGAGAGGATTTTCAAGGATAAATGGACAGTGATTGGCGTTGGAAGTTCTGTGCCAAATGTAGGAGACGCTCAACCTTATAATTTACTAGGTATCCCTCTTATCATTCTAAGAGACAAAGAGAAAAAAATAAGGGTATTTCACAATGTCTGCAGCCATAGAGGCTTCAAGCTTTTAGATGAGCCTTGTGCTTTGAAAAATGTCCTAAGATGTCCATACCACTCCTGGTCCTACGATTTTGATGGAAAGTTGGTTGCGACCCCTCACATAGGAGGTCTGAATGTTCATGAGACAGAAAAATTCGATAAATCATCAAGCAATTTAAAAGAAATTAAAACCAAAGTTTGGATGGACATAATATTTATCAATATAAATGGTAATGAATTAGAGTTTGACGAATATATCAAGCCTCTTGAAGAAAGATGGTCAAAATTCATATCAAAGGAAGATCAAAAATTACTTAAACACTCAAAAGATAATGGGTATTTCAGTCTCGATGTTAAATGTAATTGGAAGTTTGCAATAGAAAATTACTGTGAAAGCTATCATTTGCCTTGGATACATCCTGAATTAAATAAAGTTTCAAATATTAGTAACCATTATCACATCCAAGGTTTACCAAATAGGTTTGCTGGTCAAGGAACAAATAAATATGATCAACCTATTAAAGGAAATCAAACTTTTGATAATTTTCCAAATTGGCCTAAAGACTTATCCAAAAAAGCTGAATATATTGCTTTATTTCCTAACGTAATGATTGGTCTTCATATAGATCATTTTTATATTTTTTGGTTAGAGCCTAAGTCTATTAGTGAAACTAAAGAACATTTAATGATGTATTATGTAGGCGATGATAGTGCAAATGGATCTAAGTTTGCTGAGATGAGAAAAAAAAATGCAGAATTCTGGAAGGAAGTTATGTCAGAAGATATAAGAGCTATTGAAGGCATGCAAGAAGGTAGAAATTCACCAGTATATAATGGTGGCAATTTTTCACCTATAATGGATAACCCAACCCACCAATTTCATAAATGGATAGCAGAAAACCTCATTTAAAATATTAAGATTGTCAGATCATAAGACAAGGTGTTAAAAGTTAATATTAACAAAATTAAAGGAGATTTAAGTATGGCTTACGAATGGGATAATAAAAAACCAACAGCACAAATGCTTGGAAGATGGCAACCATTTCATGATGGTCACTATGCTTTATTTCATGAAATTGTTAAAAAAACGGGTCAAGTTTGCATTCAAATTAGAGATGTTCAAGGTGTTGATGACAATCCATTTGATTTTGAAACAGTTAAGAAAAATATTGAAGAAAAATTAAACCCAGAATTTGAAGGCAGATTTAAAGTAATGATGGTTCCTAATATTACTAATATTTGTTACGGAAGAGGGGTTGGCTATAAAATAGAAGAAGTTGTTTTATCTGAGGAAATTCAACAAATCTCCGCAACAAAAATTAGAGCTAAAATGAGAGAAGATGGCAAACTTAAGTAATATTAAAGTTAAACTTTTAAATAAAGATATTGCATCAATCATCATTAATGAGCCAAAAACATATAACGCACTTTCATTTAAAAATTTAGATGATTTAATTAAAGCCTTTAAAAAATTAGATGACGACAAAAATATTAAGGTAATAATTATTGAAGGGTCTGGAAAAGGTTTTAGTGCGGGTCATAATTTAAAAGAAGTAAGTGGATTAAAGAAAAGAGAAAAATATCAAAAACTTTTCAATCTTTGCTCAAAATTAATGCTTCAAATAGTTGAAGGAAAAAAACCAGTTATTGCAAAAGTTCATGGAGCAGCATTTGCAGCAGGTTGCCAGCTAGTTGCAAGTTGTGATCTTGCTTACAGTTCTAATGATGCAATTTTTGCGACACCTGGTGTCAATATAGGCTTATTTTGTAGCACACCAATGGTTGCTGTTAGTAGAAAAATTAATAGAAAAAGAATGATGCAAATGCTGTTAACGGGAGAGCCTATTAAAGCAAATTATGCAAAAGAAATTGGACTAATTAATAATCATTTTTCTAAATCAAAATTAAATAATGAAGTATTAAAAGTTGCCAAAACTATTGCTTCAAAATCAAGTCTTACAATTAAAATTGGAAAACAAACTTTTTATAATCAACTAGAAATGCCATTAAGAAAAGCTTATGCATACACAAGTAAAATGATGACTAAAAACATGATGGCAATGGATGCCAAAGAAGGCATATCTGCATTTTTGCAAAAACGAAAACCTAAGTGGAAACATAAGTAGTGAACGATAAAATAAAAGAAATTCTCTCAAAGTATAAAACAATAGCGATGGTGGGTGTTAGTAAGGATGATAAAAAGCCATCAACGATAGTCATGAAGTACATGCAGAAATATGGTTTTAAAGTTATTCCAGTTAACCCAAGTGCCAAAGGTCAAAAGATTTTAGGAGAAGAGGTTTTTGAAAAACTTGAAGATATTAAAATACCTATTGATATCGTAGATGTATTTAGACCATCTGCAGAAGCTAATAAGTATGCAAAAGAGAGTGTTAAAATTGGAGCTAAAGTCCTTTGGTTACAACTTGGAATTAGAAGTGATGATGCTAAAGAATTAGTGGAGAGTAATGATATTGAATACATTGAAAATAGATGCACGAAAATGGAATATCAAAAGCTTTTTTTAAATATAAACCCAGCTTTTCCAGTGTTACAAAGTTAAATGAATATAGTTAACTTTACCCCAATCTCAGCATTTTTAGGTGGATCCTTAATTGGTTTAGCAGTAATTATTTTTTTTGTATTTAACGGTCGATTAATCGGAATAAGTGGAATTGCTAGTAATTTTTTAACTTCAAAAGATAATAGATTTGATAATTTTTTATTTTTAGTTGGATTAATTATTGGACCTATTGTTTATAAAATATTTACTCAACAGGAAATCAATATCACAATTTCAAACTCAGTTTATTTATTAGCAGTTGCAGGTTTATTGGTTGGAGCTGGTACAAGAATAGGGGGAGGCTGTACTAGTGGACACGGCATCAGTGGTATTGGCAGATTTTCTTTAAGATCAATTATTGCAACAATAACCTTCATGATTGTTGGAATTTTAACTGTTTTGGTAATAAGCTTAGTATGAGTAAAATTATATCTTTAGTTTGTGGGGTAATTTTTGGAATTGGTCTTACTGTTTCTCAAATGATTGATCCTGCTAAAGTTTTAGGTTTCTTAAATATTTTTGGAGATTGGGACCCATCTTTAGCGTTTGTGATGATTGGAGCCCTAATTATATCTTCTCCATTTTTTCACCTATTTAAGAATAATAATAAACCAATTTTTTCTGAAAAATTCTCTTATTCACAAAATAAAGAGATAAATAAAAAGTTAATTGTTGGCTCTTCACTTTTTGGAGCAGGATGGGGTTTAGCAGGTTTATGTCCTGGACCTGCAATAGCATCTTTAGCTTTATTAAATATTAATTCAGCTATCTTTGTAGTTACAATGTTTATTGGTTTTTATTTAGTTAAATTGTCAGAACCGACTACCCAAGCACGATGATAAAAATCATCTATATTTTTTTGAATTAACCCTTGGGCAATATGATTAGCTTCTTGCTCTTCAAAAGGGCCATGTTTTTTTTCAGTATCCTTTAGTATTGTTTCAATCTCGTTAGGGTTGGTATGCTCACCTTCAATTACATAAAAATTTTTCATGGCTTTCTTATAGAACTAGTTTAAAAATACACAAATGAAAAAAATATTTCTTTTATATGGTCATTATAATGAAAAATCCTTTAATGCTGCTATTAGAGATACATTTATAAAAACAGCTGAAGCAAATGGTCATTCAGTTGATTGTGTAGATCTATATAAGGAAAAATTTAACCCTGTTTTTGCTGGTGAACAAGCGGGTGAAGATGTTTTAGATCATCGTAGACGAATTGAAAAATGTGATACGATTGTTTTAATTGCACCTATTTGGAACTTTAGAATGCCAGCAATTGTAGAAGGTTGGATAGATAAAGTTTTATCCCCACCTTGGGCATTTACATTTAAAAAGTTAGTTGGAAATTATGGTTATCCAATGGGAAACTTAAAAGATAAAAAAGCTATAATTTTTTGTACCTATGGATCACCAAGACTGGCTATTACAACTTTTTTCTTAAACCTGCCTATAAGAAGATTGAAAAGAGGGGTGTTTCATATGTGTGGCATTTATAATATTGTATACAGAAGATATTTTGCTGTACCGTTTGTAAGTGATAAAAAAAGAGAAAAATTTTTGGAAGACGTCAGAACAACTGTACAAAATATATAAATTAATTTTAATTACTTTATTTTTTACATCTCCGTCATTTGCTGAGTTAGTTAAACCTAATAATGGGATTGAACCTTATCTAGTTGTCAAAATCCAATTAAGAAGCTTAAAACAGAACGATAATCCAAAAAAAGATAATGGAATTGAACAGACTTGGGAATTTGCACACCCAAATAATCAAAAAAATACAGGTCCTTTAGATCGATTTAAAACGATGATAAAAGGAAAATCCTATGTGATGCTCCTTAATCACTTGGATCATAAGGTTGAGGAGATAAAATCTGATGATTTAACTGCTCTTTTTGAAGTAACAGTTCTAGATAAGGATAAGGTCTATTATAAATTTAAGTGGGCAGTTGAAAAATATATAAAAGACGGTCCACTTAAGGATTGCTGGCTTACCACAATGGTGTCCTCACCAATGCCTCTTGGATCTTCAATTTAAGCTAACAACTAAACGAATTTTGTTTCGTTAATAATAAAAAAATAGTAGGAATCGAACTAATGAAATCTAAAGCTAAAGTTGTTGTAGTAGGTGGTGGTGTAGTAGGAGTTAGTGCTCTTTATCACCTTGCAAAAAAAGGTTTGTCTGATGTTGTTCTTGTCGAAAGAAAAGAGTTAACTTCAGGATCAACTTGGCACGCAGCAGGGTTACTTCCATTATTTAATATGAGCTACTCAGTTGGACAACTTCATAAATATGCAGTTGATCTTTATAAGAATTTAGAAGAAGAGACGGGACAGAATGTTGGCTTTAGTGTTGTCTCAAATATTCGTTTAGCTAGTACTAAAGATAGAATGGATGAATATCATCAATATGCAGGTGTTGCACAAACTATAGGTGTTGATGTAAAATTTTTAACACCAGATCAAGTAAAAGAAATTTGGCCTTTATGTAATACTTCAGATTTACTTGGAGCAATACAACATCCCGAAGATGGATACATTCAGCCTGCAGACTTAACACAAGCAATGGCTACAGGTGCAAGAAACATGGGTGCAGAAATTTATAGAAATACAGCTGTAGTTGGAATTAAACAAACTAAAGATGGATGGATTGTTGAAACGGATAAAGGAGCTATTGAATGTGAACACGTGATTTCTTGTTCTGGAAACTTTGCAAGACAAACTGGAAAAATGGTTGGTTTAGATATTCCAGTTATTCCAGTTGAACATCAATATATTGTTACAGAAGCACATCCAGATATTTTAAAAAGAAAAAAAGAAGGCTTACCAGAGATGGGCGTTTTAAGAGATAGCGATAGTAGATGGTATATGAGAGAAGAAGCTGGTGGTTTAATTTTAGGACCTTATGAAGATGGTGCCCCAGCCTGTTATGTAGACGGCCCATCAAAAGATTCAGAGTACGAATTATTTCAAGAAGATCTTGATAGACTTGCTCCACACATAGAAGGCGCAATTCATCGTGTTCCAGCTTTTGGCGAAGTTGGTGTAAAAAAAGTTTATAATGGAGCAATTTGTTACACACCTGATGGAAACCCAATTGTAGGACCAGCTTGGGGACTTAAAAATTTTTGGATTAATGAAGGACATAGTTTTGGTATTACTGCAGCAGGTGGTGCTGGATGGCAACTTGCGGAATGGATTGTAGATGGAGAACCAACAATTGATATGCTTGGAGTTGAACCTAGAAGGTTTGGTGATTATGCAACAAAATCTTATTTAAAAGAAAAAAATGAAGAAGCTTACAATCATGTATTTAAAGTTCATTATCCAGATGAAGAAAGAGGTGCAGCTAGAGAATTAAGAACATCACCTTGTTACGATAGAATGAAAGCATTAGGTGCTGTTTTTGGACAAAAATTTGGTTGGGAGAGACCTAATTTCTTTGCAGTAGATGGAATGGAACAAAAAGATGATTGGTCTTTTAGAAGATCCAAGTGGTTCGAAGCAATAAAAAAAGAATGTAAAAATGTAAAAGAAAATGTGGGTCTTTTAGATATGACTGCATTTGCAAAATGTAGAATTAAAGGTCCTGGTGCTGAAGAGTTTTTAGATTATTTAGTAGCGAACAAACTTCCAAAAAAAATAGGAAGAATTGGTTTATGTCACGCCCTTAATACTAAAGGAGGAGTGCATTCTGAATTTACAATAATGAGAGAAGCTCCAGATAGTTTTTATTTAGTTTCTGCAGGAGCGAACCAAAGATTAGACCATGATTGGATTCAAAAATGGATGCCAACAGATGGAACAGTTCAATTTGAAAATCTAACTAATAGTATGGGGGTACTTGTTGTATCTGGTCCAAAGGCTAGAGAATTAATGACAAGAGTTTCCAGTGATGATTTTTCTGCTGAAAATTTTAAATGGTTGAGTGCAAAAAATGTAAATGTGGGAAATGCACCAGTGAATGCTATGAGAGTAAACTTTGTTGGTGAGCTTGGCTGGGAACTTCATCATCCAATTGAATACCAAAATCATATATTTGATAAATTGATGGAAGCTGGAAAAGATTTAGGTCTTAAGCCTTATGGAATTAGAGCGATGAATAGTTTAAGACTTGAAAAATCTTATAAACTTGTTGGAACAGAATTATCAATTGAGTATTCACCTTACGAATCTGGATTAGATAGATTTATACATCCTAATAAAGGAAACTTTATTGGATTAGAGGCGCTTAATAAATGGAGAGAAAAAGGTTTTGAAAATAAATTAGTTACCATGGAAATTCACAATGTTGAAGATGCAGATGTATTAGGAAATAATCCAATTTATGAAAACGACAAAGTTGTTGGACGTGCAACAGGAGGAGATTTTGGATTTAGACTAGGTAAATCTATTGCACTAGGAATGGTAAACCCTGATGTTGCGACAACTGGTCAAAAATTGAAAATTGATATTTTAGGAAAAATGTACGATGCTACTATATTAGATGAGAGTCCTTACGATCCAGAAAATAATTTATTGAGAGCATAATGAAAATATTAGTCGCTGTTAAAAGAGTAATTGATTACAACGTTCAAGTCAGAGTTAAAGAGGATGGTACTGGTGTTGTTACTGATAATGTAAAAATGTCGAGCAATCCACCCGATGATAATGCGATTGAAGAAGCTGTAAAAATTAAAGAAGCAGGTAAAGCGACAGAGATTATTGCTATTACAGTGGGTGAGGAAAAATCACAAGAAACTGTTAGAAAAGCTTTAGCTGTTGGTGCTGATAGAGGAATTTTGATTAAAACTGAGGGAACAGTTGAACCTTTAGCTGTAGCAAAAGCACTGCAAAAGATTGTTGAAAAAGAAAAACCAGATCTAGTTTTTATGGGTAAACAAGCAATTGATGATGACTGTAATCAAACAGGCCAAATGTTAAGTGCTTTATTAAACTGGCCTCAAGCAACATTTGCATCAAAAATTGATATAAAAGACAAAACTTTAGAAGTAACAAGAGAAATTGATGAGGGACTAGAAACAATTGAAGTTAACCTTCCAGCTATTGTGACGTGTGATCTAAGATTAAATGAGCCACGTTATGCTTCACTTCCAAATATTATGAAATCTAAAAAAAAACCTTTGGAAATTTTAACAGCTTCAGACTTAGGAGTTGATACCACACCAAGAGTTCAACAAATTAAAGTAGAAGAACCACCAAAAAGAAAAGCAGGAATTAAAGTTGCAAGTGTTGCCGAGTTAGTTAGCAAACTTAAAAATGAGGCAAAGGTAATATAATGTCAGTTCTATTAATAGCAGAACATAACAATAAAGAAGTAAGACCTTTTACATTAAATGCAATTACTGCAGCATCTCAAATGGATGAAGATGTACATGTTTTATTAATTGGAAATAATTGTGGAGATGTTGCTAAATCTTTATCTGAGATGTCAGCTGTTAAAAAAGTATTACTTGCTGAAGCTGCCCATTATGAAAACTATTTAGCAGAAAATTTTGCACCAATAGTTGTAAAAGTTTCAGAAAATTATTCTCATATTGTTAGTTCTGCAAATACATTTGGTAAAAACTTGATGCCAAGAATAGCAGCCAATCTAGATATATCACAAGTAAGTGACATTACTAAAGTGATATCAGCTGATACATTCATAAGACCTATTTATGCAGGGAATGCTTTTGCTACAGTAAAAAGTACTGATGCAAAGAAATGTATAACGATTAGACCAACATCTTTTGAGCCTTGTGAAACTTCTGGTGGTTCTGCTCCAATTGAAAAAATTGAAGCTACTGAAGAATTTACACTTTCAAAATTCATTAAAAGAGAAGAAGTTAAGTCAGACAGACCTGAACTTGGAACTGCTAGAGTAGTAGTTTCTGGTGGAAGAGGAATGCAAAATGGAGAAAATTTTAAATTAATAACTGATATTGCAGATAAGCTTAATGCTGCGATTGGAGCATCACGTGCAGCAGTTGATGCGGGTTATATTAGTAATGAACATCAAGTTGGTCAAACTGGTAAAGTTGTTGTACCTGATTTATATATTGCAGTTGGAATTTCAGGTGCAATTCAGCATTTAGCTGGAATGAAAGAAAGTAAAATTATTGTTGCTATAAATAAAGATGGTGAAGCGCCAATATTTAGTGTCGCAGATTATGGTCTGGAAGCAGACTTATTTGAGGCGTTACCTCAATTCTTAGAAGAATTGAATAAATTAAATAGTATACAAAAATAATCAGTACTGTAAAAATTCAAGATATGCCTAGAGAAGCAATGGATTATGATGTGGTAATCGTTGGGGGTGGTCCTTCAGGACTATCTACGGCAATTAAACTTAAGCAATTAGATCCAGAATTAAATGTGTGTTTACTTGAAAAAGCCTCAGAGATTGGTGCGCATATTTTAAGTGGTAATGTTTTTGAAACTAGAGCTTTAGACGAACTATTACCAAACTGGAAAGAGCTTAATTCACCAATTAAAACTAAAGTTTCTAAGGAAAAATTTTTATTTTTAGGAAAGTCAAAATCATTAAGCTGGCCAACATGGCTACTTCCATCAGTTCAACAAAATCATAATAACCACATAATCAGTTTAGCAAACTTATGTAGATGGTTAGCAGAACAAGCCGAAGCTTTAGGTGTTGAGATATTTCCAGGTTTTCCTGCAAGTGAAATTTTGTACAATGAAGATGGATCTGTTAAAGGAGTTGCAACTCAAGATATGGGTGTTGATAAAAATGGTAACAAAAAAGA
>JAOIXS010000007.1 GCA_028225715.1 Candidatus Pelagibacter sp. | reverse complement strand
TTTCAGAAGTGCATGGAAAGTTTTCAAAAGAAATGAGTAAAAAAATCCCAGGTGCCTCTAAAGATCCAAATTTTTGGGCATCAGGAATTTCTATTGTAATGCATATGAAAAATCCCCATGTTCCAGCAATTCATTTTAATACAAGGTTTATTTACACAACGCATGGATGGTTTGGCGGTGGTATGGATGTAACACCTTGTATCAAAGACCTTAAAGAAAAAAACTTTCTTCATAATGAATTAAAAAAGATGTGTAATCGGCATGATAAAAAATTCTATAAAAAATATAAAAAGTGGTGTGATGAATATTTTTATTTACCTCATAGAAAAGAAACAAGAGGAATTGGTGGTATTTTTTTTGATTACAAAAAAAATGATTGGGAGAAAGACTTTAAATTTGTAACAGATCTTGGAGTTACTTTTCAAATGTTATTTAATTCAATAATACAATTGAAACACAAAAAGAAATGGACAGTAAAACAAAAGGAGACACAGTATATTAAAAGAGGTAGATATACTGAGTTTAATTTACTATACGATAGAGGAACAAAATTTGGTTTACAAACAGGTGGTAATGTTGAGGCAATATTAATGTCTTTACCACCAATAGCAAAATGGAATTAAAATGGATAAAGAACCAATAACAATAGATGGTCTTGAAAGTTTAAAAGAAGAATTGATTTTTTTAAAAGAAAAAAAAAGACCTCAAATAGTTGCTGCAATATCTGAAGCAAGATCGCACGGAGATCTGAAAGAGAATGCTGAATATCATGCTGCAAAAGAAGAACAATCTCATAACGAAGGAAGGATTACAGAAATAAATGACATTATTGCTAGAGCGAATGTTATCGATGTAACCAAAATGAGTAATGATGGTAAAGTCATCTTTGGCTCAACTGTAGATTTAGAAAATTTAGATACTGGAGAAAAAATTACCTATAAAATAGTTGGAAAAGATGAGGCTGATCTTCAAAAAAAATTGATATTTTTTCAATCCCCGATTGGTAGAGGTTTAATTGGGAAAAACAAAAATGATTTAGTTGAAATTAGAACTCCCGCAGGTGTAAAAAACTTTGAAATTAAAGATGTAAAGTACGTTTAATTACTTACTATTTTTTGAACTTCTTTATCTGAAATTTTGAAATCGTTACTAGTCCAGACTTCTTCTATTGCTTTTAACTTCTGTCCCAGCTCTCTTCCCTCAGGAACTTGGTATTTTTTCATCAAAGTACTAGCTTTAAATGGCATAACTGGTATTTCTTTTTTTTTAAAAATTTCAATCATTTTGATTAACTTATTGTCTACTTTTTTGGATTTAAAAATTTTAAAATAAAGAACATCTAATAATGCCTCCCTACCATTAAAATAAAAAAATTTATTTAGATTTTTTTCTGAAAAAGTTTGGCTAGTATTTTTTTCTAAATTAAACTTATTTAAAAATATAAGTCTTTTTTGATCTTTTTTGGATAAATTGAATTTATAAATAAAGTAATCTACATTATCAGTTCCATCAATAATCATTAAAGATAACAAGAAAATAAAATCTACTTCAGAAAAGTTTTTTTTTGCAAAACCATTCATTTTATTAAACAGAGAAATGTTTTTTATTTGTGGGAAAATAAGATTTATAATATCTAAACAATTCTTATCCTTGGTTAACTTTAGAAAACCGTCTGATTTTAATAACTTTTGAAATTCATCTATTAATCTTTCTGAGGAAATACTTAAGACACCACTTAGGTTTTTTTTAATTGCTTTAATGACTTGTGGGTCATGACTATGTTTAGAATAACTAAGAAAAAATCTAACGTATCTTAACACTCTTAAATAATCTTCTTTAATTCTTGTTTCTATATTTCCAATAAAATTAATTTTTCCATTTTCTAAATCTTTTTTTCCATCAAATGGGTCAAATAAACTTCCTTCAATATCTGCATAAATAGAATTAATAGTAAAATCTCTTCTAGAAGCATCATCTTTCCAGCTATCAGAAAACTCTACTTTCGCATGTCGTCCGTCTGTATGAACGTCTTTTCTTAATGATGTAATCTCAAATTTTATATCATTAATTAACGCTGTAATTGTTCCATGTTCTATTCCACTCTCGTAATATTTTATATCTTTTTTAGTAAGAGCTTCACATACCTCTTTTGGATTTAAATTTACTGCTAAATCTATATCGTCATATCTTTCTTTATTGATAATCTTTCTTACACACCCACCAACATAACGGATTTCACTATTGCTAGAATATGAATGAATTGCTTCAAATATTTTTGAAACTTCTGTTTCTTTATTAATATGTTTGAAGCCTAAATTTATGTGATTAAGGTTTTGAGATCTAAAAAAAAATTTATCTAATAAGTTATTCATATATGGCTGGCCCACAAGGATTCGAACCTCGGATCTCTGTACCAAAAACAGATGTGATACCACTTCACCATGGGCCAATATTAGTTGCATATATCACAAAAAAAAAAAATTATATAGTTTTTGATTCAATACACCAATGGCTATTAAATTTTCGTTTATATTGACTACAGGCTTTTTTGCAGGCCTTTTTAGAATGAAAATAAGCCACTATTGAGGATCCTGATCCAGACATTCTAACAAATAGAGTATTAGATAAACCACTAAGGTAGGATTTAATTCTTTTAAGTTCTGGATATTTATTAAATGCAACTTTTTCAAGATCATTATCTAAACTTTTTAAATATTTTGCTTCAAATAGTTTCTGTTTAGGAGGGTTAAATTGAGGTTTAGAAAATGAATTAACTTTTGAATAAATATATTTTGTAGAACATCCAAAATTAGGTTTTGCAACTAATATATGAAATTTAATTTTATTTTTATATTTTTTAATATCTCCATTAGATAAAAGAATAGCAGATGATGGCTTTAAGCCTAAAATCACATCTGAACCTATTTCATTACTTATTTTTTTTAACTCATCTTTTTTTATTTTAATTATTTTTTTTTCAATAAATAAATTTAATAGACTAGCAGCATTCATGGACCCACCTCCCATTCCTGCTTTTTGAGGTATATTTTTTATAACTTTGATTTCAAATTTTTTATTATTTAAAAGTTTTTTTTTATCTAAAATTTTTAACAATTTTGAAATAGTATTAATTTTACTGATGTTTTTAGAAAACTTTCCAATAAAATTGATTTTATGCTGTTTTGTGTTGCTTTCTCTTAGTGTGATTGAGTCATGCAAATCAATAAAAGAAATTAAACTTTCAATATTATGAAGCTTTGATTTTTTTCCAGTAACGTTAAGAGCTAAATTTATCTTTGCATAAGATGTTATCTTGAAACTATTCATAATTTAGGAATTTTTTAATCCCTCTATTAATTTATTTTTAATAGTTTTTTTCATAATATCTTCTGTTTCATCTAAATTTAAAACAGCTTGCCAAAAATATCTTGCTTGAATTTTTCTATCCAGCTTCCAAAGAATATCACCATAGTGATCGTTGACTGTTGGATCCTGAGGCATTAATTCAACTGCTCTTTTAAGAAAATTTTCTGCCTTCTCATATTCGTCAACCAAGTAATATGCCCAACCGATTGAGTCAATAATATATGGATCGTTACTTCTGGCTGCATAAGCTTTTTCGAGCATTTTAAGAGCAGTATCAATTTTATGTTCTCTTTCCAGCCATGAATAAGCTAAATAATTTAAAACATAAGCATCATCTGGGTTGGCTTCTAGAGATTTTAATAAATCTTTATCTGCTTTTATATAATCTCCAGATCTTTCATAACTTCCTCCACGCCTATATAATATTTCAGCGTATAAATTGGAATTAATGTCCATTTTTAAAAGTATTTGATCATAAAAACTTATCGCTTCAATATATCTTTTTGCGTTTTTATGCATATTTGCAATATCAAATAAAAATTTTTTATTAGGGTTTTTAATTTCTTTAAATTTTCCATTGATAAAATTTAGAGATGTTTCTTGATCAGATTTTTTTAAAATAATTTGAGACTCTTTTTTTAACTTAAACCAATAATAAAATTCATACTTTTTATCAAATACTTCGAGGGTTTTTAATGTATTGGAATAATCATCATTCAAATAATAATTTTCAGCTAATAGAGACAAATTGAAAATAAATTTAGGATTTAAATAGTTTGCTATGTTTAAGTAAAAATTTGATTTTTCATAATCATTCTGAGAGGAATAGAGGTTTGCTATTAGAAAAAATAGCTCACTAACAATGTCATTCGAATTAGTGCATGAGAAAATTTCTTGAAAATTATCTAAGTTTTTATCTTCTATCCATTTTTTACCTTGAGAAATCAATACTGATGAATTTAAATAATCAAAATTATTAGTAACTTTTTTTGCCTTATCGTAATTATTATTCTCGATTAAATAACTGATCAAAAAAAATGTATACCTTGAATAATCAGCATCGTTTTGTGAATTAATTAATGTCTTAAAATATCTCTCAGTATCTTTATCATTTAAATAACATCGTTGAAAAACTTCGTTAATAAATGAAAAATTTCCAA
Organism: Candidatus Pelagibacter sp.; assembly: GCA_028225715.1. The sequence continues at coordinate 44,250 of JAOIXS010000007.1, read as the reverse complement.
ACGTATTTTTTTGCTTCATTAATTTTTTTTCATCAAAAACTGATAAATATTGTTTGAAGGTTTCTGCAACGATTAGGGAAAGCCTATCATTGTTAATAAATTCATATGATCTATCGATATAAACTTTACTTTTTTTAAAGTTTTTTTTCTTCAAACTATCAACTGCTAGTAACAGATTAGCCTGAAAAAAGTCAGAGTTGTTTTTTGTTGAGCTCTGTTTAACTTGATTAATTGCTTTCTTAACTTTGCCATCAAGCACTAAAGAAAATACATACCTCTCAAGATAGGCATCATGCTTTTTTATTAATATTTTTGATGAATTAAAAAATTTTAAAGCTTCCGTATTATCTAGATTTTCATAAGCTACAATTCCTGAAAAATAATTAGACAAATACCTCGTATTAAAATCGTTTAAACTGGTATTTTTTGAGTATAATGGACTCTGATAAAGTAATAATATTAAAAATAATTTAAAAAACTTTACCAACATTTGGTCATTCTATGTCTAAAAAAGTAATAAATCAAAATACGAATTATGACTCTGAGTTTTTAAACTCTACTGGATCTGACTTTATTTTTGATGAAAACCCAATCAATAGACTAAAGAATACTAGTAATGATTTAAAAAAAGATCTGAATATTCAAAAAATAGATAAAGTTAAAGAGCTTGAGGATCTTAGGGAACAAATAAACTCAATTAGCGATTGTAACTTAAAGAATAATTCAAAAAAGATGGTTTTAGGAGATGGAAATATTAATAGCCCTATAATGTTAATTGGTGAAGCTCCAGGCGTTGAAGAAGATAATGCCGGATTAACTTTTATGGGTGAAGTAGGAGATCTTTTAAAAAAAATGCTGATTGCAATAAACATTAAAAAACAAAATATTTACACAACTTATGCTGTAAACTTTAGACCTCCTGAAGATCGAAAACCAAACTCTACAGAAATTAAAAGATATTCTCAATTTTTACAAAGACATATTTCAATAATAAATCCTAAAATAATAATTCTTATGGGTAGTACTGCTATGGAATCTTTAACAGGTTTAAATAGTAAAATTTCTATCGAGCGAGGAAAATGGAAAGAAGTAATTGTAAAAAATACAAACTACAATGTTATCATAACTTTTAACCCCTCTTATCTTTTAAGAGCTCCTGAAAATAAAAAACATTCATGGGATGACTTAAAAAAGATTAAACAAAAAATCTTAGAACTAAAACTATCCATTTAATGAAAATCTTAGCAGGTGTTGATGAGGTTGGTAGAGGAAGCTTAATTGGACCTGTTTACGCTGCAGCTGTCATATTAAATAATTCTATTGATAAAAAATTATTAAAAGATTCAAAAACTCTAACAAAAGACAAAAGAGAAGAGCTTGAGAAATATATTAAAAAAAATTCTATATGGGCTATAGGTCAGGCTTCGACTAAAGAAATTGAAAAAATTAATATATTGCATGCAAGTTTACTTGCAATGAAAAGGGCTATTCTTAAATTAAAAACAAAACCTTCCCTTGTTTTAATTGATGGCAACAAACTGCCTAACCTTAAAAACTATGAATTAAAATATGTAATTAAAGGCGATCAAAAAATTCCAAGCATTTCTGCAGCATCAATTATTGCAAAAGTTAGTAGAGATAAATTTATTACAAAACTTTCAAAAGAATTTAATGATTATGGGTGGGATACAAACTCTGGTTATGGAACCAAAGAACATTTAAAAGCAATTAAGCGATTTGGTATTACCAAATATCACCGTAAAACATTTTCACCTATTAGTGATCTTATATAAATCCTAATAATAACAACACAAGATCTGGTTGTTTAAGAAATAATAAACACAAATTGAATCCATTTAATTCAATCACAGGTTGACCGTGAAATCCGATTGGAGTCTAATTGTTTTATAGAAAATGGAAACCAATTTTAAAAATAAGATTATTAATGGTGACAGTCTCGAGGAATTAAAAAAAATTCCAAGCGAAACCTTTGATCTTGTTTTCGCTGATCCACCATACAATTTACAATTAAAAAATTCCCTTACAAGACCAGACAGAAGCAAAGTCAGTGCTGTTAACGATAAATGGGATCAATTTGAAAGCTTTAAAAAGTATGACGAATTTACAGTTGCTTGGCTTTCTGAATGTAGAAGAATATTAAAAAAGGATGGAGCCATCTGGGTCATAGGGAGTTATCATAATATTTTTAGAGTAGGAACTGCAATACAGAATTTAGGTTTTTGGATTTTAAATGATGTTATTTGGAATAAGAATAACCCAATGCCTAATTTCAGAGGAACAAGATTTACGAACGCTCATGAAACTTTAATTTGGGCTTCTAAAAGTGAAAAGTCAAAATATACTTTTAACTATCAATCTTTGAAATGTTTAAATGATGACCTTCAAATGAGATCTGATTGGAATTTACCTATTTGTAATGGAGCAGAGCGACTTAAGAAAAATGGTAAAAAAGTTCACTCTACTCAAAAACCAGAATCTTTATTACATAGAGTTTTATTGGCATCATCAAATAAGGATGATTTAATTCTAGATCCATTCTTGGGATCTGGAACTACCGCAACAGTTGCAAAAAAATTAGGTAGAAAATATTACGGTATAGAAAAAGAGAAGATCTATTTTAAAGCAGCAGAAGAAAGATTAAAAAATACAAAACCTTTGGAAGATAATTTCTTAGATACTCTAAAAAATAATAGATCCAAACCTAGAATACCTTTTGGATCATTGGTAGAGCTTGGAATAATAAAGCCTGGAACAAGTATCTTTGATCAAAAGAAAAAAATAGTTGCTAAGATTATGGCAGATGGAAGTATCAAGCATAATCAAGCTGAAGGATCAATTCATAAAGTTGCAGCAACAATACTTGGTTCTGAAAGCTGTAATGGATGGACTTATTGGCATTGCACAGTGAATGGCGTTTCTGTTCCAATTGATAATTTGAGACAAAGATTAATTTCTAAAAATTAGTCTTTATAAATTTTACCAAGATAGCTATTAATAAATTTTTCATTTTTAACTAACTTTTGTATTATCAAGTTTCTAATCCAAACTATTAATGGGTTGGATAAATGAAAAGCAAAGTAATTAAGTTTTGATTTCATATCAATCATCCTTACCCTTATAACTCTTTCAGAGTTAAATTGAGTTTTTTCATTTTCTAAATTTTTATAAAGTTCATGAGCAACTTCTATTGATTGAGAGGCGCCTTGAGCAAAAGTTGGAGGTAAAGCAAAAAAAGCATCCCCAATGATAAAAGTATTTTTATTTTTTGGTTCATGCACCTTAGAACTCACAAATATTGGGAAGCATTTAATGCTTCTTAGATTTTTAATTGTTTCAGGAGCTACTTGCTTTGATATTTCAGATATAATAGATGCAGTAAAATCTTTGTTCTCAAATAAAGAATAGTCTGATAACTCTTTAGTACTAAGCTTTTTTCTAAGAATGCTAATAAAATTAAACTGTCCTTTGCTATTAACTCGATAAAGTACTGAGTGTAAGTTAGATCCTAAAAATAAAGATATATTCTCTGGGTTAATTCCCTTAAGGGCATCCTGGTCTATTGTCGCTCTTAAGGCAATAGAGTTAAAGTAATTTGGTTTAATTTCTTTATTGGCAATTAATGATTTTGTTTTTGAAAAAGTTCCATCAGAGACAATTAAGTAATCACATTTAACAGATGAACCATCCTCAAAAGAAACTTCTTTATTTCCAGCTTCTTCATTTATTTTTATAACTTTTTTATTATAATGAATAATATTTTCATGAAGCCCATCTTTTAAGAAATTAATTAAAGTAGAGCGCTGTAAGGTAGTATATTTTATATCAGTGCTATTAAAAATGGATATATCTAAATCACATATTTTCTTATTATTTTTTAAAGAATAGAAATCTAGTTTATTAGGATGAAATTTATCTTCTATCCTGATTTTTTTAAAATTTATTTGATTTAATAGTTTGATGCTATTAACTGAAAGTTGAATTCCATATCCTTTTTCCAAATTAACAGAACCATTTTTCTCATAAATTGTAACTTGATAATTAGAGTTTTGACCTAAAAGATTTGCAATATACAAACCTGAAATACCGGCTCCTATTATTGCTATATTTTTCATTAAATCTTTTTTAAATAATTAAAAATTTTTTTAGTAAATGTGGGCAAAGTATAATCTTCAAGCTTAGAGCTATCAATCCAAGAAGAGTTAATAATTGCACCCTTTAACTTGGAAAACTTGATTATTACATTCATATTCATATTTGATATCTTGAAATTTAAAGCTTTTGCTAAATTATCAGGTTTAGATATTTGTTTCATGGGAAATATTTGTAAATTCTTTAAAAAATTAAATTTAGTATTCTTTATTAGTAAAAATTTATTATTCTTTTTATAAACTTCTAACAAATAAAATTTATCAATCTTCTTTTTTCTTTCTTTTATTATTTCAAAATCTTTTTTTTTAAAAGACTTACAATTTTTAACTAAAGGGCATTGGTGACATAGGGGATTTTTAGGTCGACAAATCAATGCACCTAGCTCCATTAGCGCTTGCGCATAATCACTTGCTCTAGTTGAGCTACCTAATATTTTTTTACTCTTAACAAGATTGTCTTTTGTAATTTCTTTTGGTAATTTTAAATTTAATAATCTTTTAATTACTCTTTCAATATTTCCATCTAAGGGAATAAATGGCTTGTTAAAGGCAATTGCCATTATTGCATTAGAAGTGTAGTCGCCAATTCCAGGTAATAATTTTAATTCGTCAATCGTGCTTGGTAACCTTCTATTAAAATTTTTTTCTAATATTTGTGCAGTCTTTTTTAAGTTTTTTACTCTTGAATAATAACCAAGGCCCTCCCAATACTTTAAAAGCTTATGTTCTTTAATTTTTGATAGAGATTTAATATCTGGAATATCTTTTATAAAATTATTGAAATATGGAATTACAGTTGCAACCTGCGTTTGCTGCAACATAAATTCACTTACTAACGTGTAATATTCTCGCTTAACTTGTGATAGTTTTTTTCTCCATGGAAGTGATCTTTTATTATTATCGTACCAATAAAGAATTTTTTTTGTTAGTATAGATTTGGTCATATGCAATTTAAAAATAATACTAAGCAGAGGTTTAAAACTATTCAAGGCTTAAGGTCTTTTAAAGACACTTTGCCAAAAAACATTAAAAAAATTATCAAAAAAAAGGGTCATATATTTTCTGAAACACTTAATAACTGGAAGTACATAGTTGGAAATGATCTTTTTCAGATATGCTATCCCAAATCCTTTAAAAATTCGAATAAATTTGGAGTAAGCACTCTTCAAATAATGGTAAAGAGAGGACATGAAATTGATTTAGAGTATTCAAAAAAAGTAATAATGGATAAAATGAATAGTTTTTTTGGTTATGCCGTTGTTGAGAAATTGAAATTCATAAGCTTTGATGACGCTCAAACAAAGTTCAAAAAATTAGATACTAATGAAAATCATGTGACAAATATTAAATATGCAGATAGGATAAATAGTATTAAGAATGATAAAATTAAAAAATCATTACTTGAATTAACAAAACTATTTAAACAACGATGAAAAAATTAACCTCAACATTATTTATAATATTTTTAATCTTCTCCCCTAAAGCGTTTGCTGCAGATAATGAAATAGTCAAAAGAATTTTTGAAGGAGAAGAAAGTGCTAAAATAACAATAGTTGCTTACGAGTCATTGACTTGTGGTCACTGTGCAAATTTTCATAAAGATGTATATCCTGAGCTTAAAAAGGACTTTATTGATAAAGGATTAGTAAAAATTGAATTTAGACATTTTCCATTAGATTTAGCAGCTTTTAATGCGTCAAAAATTGCTCAGTGTAATAATGATGGTAATTCAAATATTTTGAATATTTTATACTCAGGGCAAAAAAAATGGGCTAGAGGAAAAACTCCAGAAGAAGCAACAGGTTATTTAAAAAAATTCTTAGAAAGTGAAAGTGTAAACGTAGATTTTGAAAAATGCTTGAGTGATAAAGCTATAGAAGATTACGTTTTAAATGATCGAATCGTTGGGGTAAAAGAATTTGAAGTTAATGCTACTCCTACGATAATAATTAATGATAAAAAGTTTGATAAAGCCCTAAATTATAAAAATTTAAAAAAATATCTGGAAAAACTGATATAAGTTAGTCCATGGAGTTTAAAAAAATCCAATTAAATGGATTTAAATCATTCGCTGAAAAAACAAATTTTTTAATAGAACATGGCTTAACCGGCATCGTTGGTCCAAACGGTTGTGGAAAATCTAATATCGTAGAATCCTTAAGGTGGGTTATGGGTGAAACCTCAGCTAAGAGTATGCGTGGCTCAGGCATGGAAGATGTCATCTTTAATGGTACATCTAATAAGTCTTCTAAAAATATAGCAGAGGTTTCTATTAGTGTAGACAACGCAAGTCATGATGGTCCAATGCAATATAAAGATTTAGATCATATAGAGGTTAGAAGAAAAATTGAAAAAGACAAAGGTTCGAAATTTTATATAAATGATAAAGAAGTTAGAGCTAGAGATGCTCAAATGTTTTTTGCAGATTTATCTACAGGTGCTCATTCACCATCAATGATTAGTCAGGGGCGTATTGGAGCCTTAGTAACTGCTAAGCCTACTGACAGACGTGCAATCTTGGAAGAGGCAGCTAATATTTCAGGATTACATGTTAGAAGGCATGAGGCTGAACTTAGATTAAATGCTGCAGAGACAAACTTGAAAAGAGCTGATGAATTAAGAAGACAACAAGAAAAACAACTGGCAAACCTTCAGAAACAAGCTGAAGAAGCAACGAAATACAAACTTATATCTGAAGAAATAAAAAAAATTGAAGCAGGATTATATTATTTAAAATTATTAGACATTGATAATGAAATCAGAATAGAGAAGGAAATCAACAATGAGGCTGAAGGAGAAGTGAGTAACTTCAATCAACAGATTGATCAATTTGAAAGATTAATTAAAACTGAAACTGATAAAGTTTCTCCATTAAGAGAAAAAAATATAGAAAACTTATCCAAAATTCAAAGATTGAATTTAGAGCTACAAAATTTAGATGAAGAAAATGTTAGAACTCAAGATGAAATTGAAAATATTAAAAAATCCCTAAAAACTATCGAGGAAGATATAGATAGAGAAAAAGGGATTGTAATTGATGCCAATTCAAATGAAAGACGACTTAAAGAGGAGAAAGCAGAATTAATAGAAATAGATTCTAAATATTTTGAAACAGAAAATTTATCAAACGAAGACCTTGAAAAGGCAAAAAACCTATTAAAAGATGAGCAAAAATCTGTTGATGAAATTATTAACATTTTTGCTGATGGAAATATCAATATTGCTATTGGACCAATTCAAAATGTTAAAAATACAATTACCAGAGCAAAAGAATTGATCAATAACAATGAGATTAATCAAGCGCTTACACTACTTGATCGATGTCAGATAGAAATAGATAGTTTTTTAAATAATCTTGAAGATGAGGATAGCAAGAAGAAGCTTACTAATATTAATGAAAAAAATGAAAACATTAAATTATTGCAAGAAAAATATGCTGATAGCTTTAGTAAAAATCAGTCAATAAAAAAAGAATCTGTAAAAAGAAACGAAAGAATTAAAGCCATAGAATCAGAAGTTGAAAGTTGGAAAAACTTACTCTCTAATTCTGAAAAAATGGTTTCTGAGCTAACTGAAAGAAAAAATAAATTACTATCACAGTTAAATGAGCGTGATCAACAACCCAAAGCCCAAGCAGAAAGAAAAGGGCAAATTACTGAGGGTCTGAGAATTTCGCAAAATGAAAAAATTGAGAATGAAAAAATTATCGAAGAAACAGATAAAAAGATAAACTCTTTAAGACTTGAGTTAAATGATGTTCAAGAAAGATCTATTCAAATAAGAGAAAGAAAAGCAAGCTCAGGAGCTACTGTTGAAGGTTTAAAAAAACGTAAAGAAGATCTGTTAGAAAGAGTTAGCTCTGAACTTAATCTTGAAGAAAATGATATTCTAGAAAACTCTAATTTAAATGGTGTTGTAGAGTTACCCAATTCTGTTGATCAAGAAGAAGCTCTTGATGAAAAAAAAAGAGAAAGAGAGAAATTAGGATCAGTTAACCTTAGAGCGGATGAAGAAACAAATAAATATGAAATTGAAATTAAAAAAATGGAACAAGATAGAGAGGATCTTGTGTCTGCTATTATAAAATTAAAAGAAAGTATTAATGAATTAAATCAAAAAGGAAGAGAAAGACTATTAGAAGCTTTTGAAAAAGTTAATAGAAAATTTAATGAAGTTTATACAAAACTATTTAACGGCGGAAATGCAAAACTAGAATTGGTGGATTCTGATGATCCACTTGAAGCTGGTTTAGAAATGCTGGTAAGTCCTCCTGGTAAAAGACTTCAGTCTATAACTTTATTATCTGGTGGTGAACAAGCTTTAACAGCCTTGTCTCTTATTTTTGCTGTGTTCCTTACTAACCCGTCTCCAATTTGTGTTTTAGATGAGGTTGATGCTCCGCTAGATGATGCTAACGTAACAAGATTTTGTGGACTTCTTGATGATTTAACCAAAATAACTGACACTAAATTTATTATTGTAACTCACCACGCTCTAACAATGTCAAAGATGAATAGACTTTATGGAGTTACAATGCCTGAGAAAGGTATTAGCCAACTTGTTGCTGTAGATTTACAAAAAGCAGAAAGCATGGTTGCATAATAACTTAAATGCCAAAAGATAGCCTTAAAACTCGCTTGGAGATTGCAAAAACTAAGCTTTCTAAGAAAAATCTTTATAAAAATGAAGAGGCACCCTCTTCTATTGGAACTGCCTTTAAATTAAGCACAGAATTAGTGTCCGCAGTGGCAGTTGGGACAATTATAGGGTTTATTTTAGACAAGACCTTTGGTACTAAGCCCTGGTTAATATTAATATTTTTTTTTGTAGGTGTTGTTGCTGGAATTATAAACGTATTCAGATCTGCAAAAAATATGCAAAAATAGACTTAAAAAATTATGGCTACAAACCCAATGAACCAATTCGAAGTTTATAGAATTGGACCAGAAATTAAATTAGGAGCAATAGATATTTCTTTTACAAACGCAAGTTTGTTTATGGTGATTAGTTCACTTGCAATCTTATTAGTTTTTAATTTAGGGTCAAAAAAAAATTCTTTACTGCCGAGCAAGATGCAACTTCTTTCTGAATTAAGCTATACTTTTGTTTCCAAAATGATTAGTGATACCGCAGGATCAAAAGCAAAACCCTACTTTGCATTTATCTTCTCAATATTTATGTTTGTACTATTCTGCAACATGTTTGGGATGATCCCTTATGCCTTTACAGTAACTAGCCATATCATCGTTACTTTTATCTTAGCTTCATTTATTTTTGTGGGTGTAACAATTATTGGATTTATGAAACATGGATTAGGATATTTAAAATTATTTGTACCTAGTGGAGTGCCTGCTGTACTATTACCACTAATAGTTGTTATAGAAATAATTTCTTACTTAAGTAGACCGGTTAGTCTTTCAGTTCGTTTATTTGCAAACATGATGGCTGGTCATACTATGATGAAAGTTTTCGGAGGCTTTGTAATAAGCCTTGGAATAGTTGGTGGATGGCTTCCACTGAGTTTTTCGGTTGCATTAACTGGCTTGGAAATACTAGTTGCTTTTCTTCAAGCATATGTTTTCGCAATCTTAACCTGCATCTACTTAAATGATGCATTAAATTTACACCATTAACTAACATAAGGAGGATATAATGGAATTAGAAGCAGCAAAAATGATCGGAGCAGGACTAGCAGCAATAGCTCTAGCTGGTGCCGGTGTTGGAATTGGAATTATTTTTGGTAATTACCTTTCTGGCGCAATGAGAAACCCGTCTGCAGCTCAAAAACAATTTCCTAATCTTTTATTAGGTTTTGCTTTAGCTGAAGCAACTGGCCTATTTGGATTAGTTGTAGCGTTAATTATTTTATTTGCATTTTAAATTTAATGATTAAAAAAATATTTTTTCAGTCGATATTTTTAAGCTTCCTGTTTTTTATGGAAGCTTTTGCAGCTGAAAGCGGTGGAATGCCTCAATTAAATCCTGAGTTTTGGGTTTCTCAAATTTTTTGGTTAATTATTACTTTTGGAATTTTATATGTTGTTTTATCTAAACTTATACTTCCAAAAATAAGTGCTAATTTAGAAACTAGAAAATCTCAAATTTTAGAAAATATTGAGGCTGCAGAAAAGCAAAGAGAAGAAAGTGAACAAAAAATTGAAGAATACGAAAAGATAGTACAGTCTAGCAAAAATGAAGCAAAAAACCACTTTAAACAGGCTAGAGAAAAGGTACTGAAGGATATTGGTGTAAAAAAAGAAGCACTAGAAAAAGAGATTGATGAAGAAGTTAATAAAGCAGAGAATGAAATAAAAACTTTCAGAGATAGTGCACCAGAAAAAATTAAGAAGATTGCTGAAGAGACCTCTTCTGACTTACTGCAAGAACTAATAGGTGCTGAAGTTAATAGTAGTAGTATTTCTGCAATAGTAGAGGATCTTTCAAGAAAAAAAATGGATGAATATTATGGTAATTGATGCAACTTTTTGGGTAGCTATATCCTTTTTAATATTTATAGGAGCTTTAGTTTATTTAAAAATACCTCAAAAAATTAATGAACTTTTAAATAAGCTTATCCTTGATATTAAAAATGAGATTGATGAAAGTGAAAAGCTAAGACAAGAAGCAAAGTTTTTATTAGATAGTGCTCAAAATAAACTTGATACTGCACAAACAGTAAGCAATGACATTTTGCAACAAGCTAAAAAAGATAGTGATCACCTTATAATTGAAATGAATGATAAATTTCATAAATCTTCAGAAATTAAAAAAAATTTAGCAGAAAATAAAATTTCACAAATGAAAGAAGCTGCACTTAAAGAAATAAAAGATGTTTCAATTAAAATTGCCATTGATTCAGTTAAAAAAATTATTAATACTTCTGTTGATAAATCAAAGCTTGATGGTCTTTTTGAAAAAAACCTTGAAGAAACAAAAATAGCTTTAAAAAAAATAAGCTCATAATTACCTTACAATTTTTTAAAAAAACTATAAATTAACCCAATGAAATCTATTGTCATTGGTTCTGGATTTGGTGGTATAGCTGCAGCATTAAGATTAAGAGCTAAAAATCATAAAGTAACTTTAATTGAAAAACATCCTGACTTAGGTGGAAGAGCCAGAGTGTTTAAAAAAAATGGTTTTACTTTTGATGCTGGACCGACGGTAATTACTGCACCGTATCTAATTGAGGAACTTTTCACTTTATTTAATAAGAAGTCTCAAGATTACATAAATCTAACTCCTTTGAAAATTTGGTATAGATTCATTTATGAAGATGGAGGTGTATTTGATTACTCTGGTGATGAAAATCAAATGAAAAAACAAATTGAAGAAATAAATAAAGATGATGTTAAGGGTTATGAACAGCTTGTAAAATTTACAAAAAAAATATTTGATAAAGGTTTCACAGAACTAGCTGATGTTCCATTTGATAAACCTCTTGTGATGATGAAGCAATTACCCTCTCTACTAAAGCTTAAAAGCTATAAATCAGTTTATTCATTAGTTTCTTCGTATATAAAAAATGAAAAATTAAGACGCATGTTAAGCATGCATCCTCTATTAGTTGGTGGAAACCCTTTTACAACAACATCCATATACGGATTAATTCTATATCTCGAAAAAAAATGGGGTATTCATTACTCAATGGGTGGAACTGGAAACATAATAAATGGCTTAGAAAAATTAATGATTGAACAAGAAATTGAATTAATCAAAGGACATGAGGTGACAGAAATAATTTCAAATAATGGAAAAATTACCGGAGTAAAATTAGATAATCAAAAAGAAATACTTTCAAATAATGTAATATGTAATGCTGATCCTCCTGCTGTATATGAAAAACTTCTAAGTCTAAATAAAACAAGCTCTCTATTTAAATGGAAACAAAATCGAATGCAGTATTCTATGGGTCTATTTGTTTACTATTTTGGAACAAAAAAAACATACCCAGACGTTGAGCATCACACAATCAAGTTTGGTGATAAATATAAAGAACACCTGAGTGATATTTTTGATAATAAAAAATTAAATAATGACATAAGCTATTACCTTCATAGACCATCAGCTACAGACAAATCAATGGCACCTGAAGGAAATGATTGCTTTTATGTTCTCGTGCCCGTCCCAAACAATCAATCCAAAATTGATTGGAAAATTGAGGGTGAAAAAATGAAGAATTTAGTAATAGATAAAATGGAAAAAGCATTACTACCAAATCTTAGAGAAAATATTATTGAAGATTTTTACTTAACACCAGATTATTTTGAAAATGAATTGAATACCAAATTTGGATCAGGTTTTTCAATCCAGCCCAAATTTACACAGTCTGCATATTTTAGGTTTCATAATAAATCAGAAATTTATGATGGTTTGTATTTTGTTGGAGCGGGAACTCATCCTGGTGCAGGTGTTCCTGGTGTACTATCCTCAGCAAAAGTTCTAGATAAGATTATATAATGTCTAATAAAAACTACCTGTCTATTTACGCAAAGTCATTTAGTTGGGCTGGTTTCTTTTTACCAAAAAAAACCTATCAAAAGTGTTCGTCTTTATATGATTTTTGTAGAACTGTAGATAATATTGCAGATAACGATGGCAAATTAGAAGTTAAGAAAAAAAATCTATTGGTTTTTAAAAATGACTTTCTTAATAAAAACTATAATAATATAATAATTAAAAATATGTGGGATCTTATGGATCATCATTTAATTTCAATAAAAATTATTAAAGATTTATTTGATGGTGTTGAATCAGATTTAAGTAAAAAAGTTCAATTAAATAATAAAAAAGATTTGTTAATTTATTCTTACAGAGTCGCTGGTACAGTAGGCTTAATGATGGCAAAAATTTTAAATGTTAAAGGTGACAATTCAATGAAAGCTGCCATAGATTTAGGCATTGCAATGCAATTAACAAATATATCTAGGGATGTTGTGGAGGACTCAAAGATTAATAGATTTTATATTAAGAATGATTTTAAGACAATAAGTGACACCTTGGCTTTAGCTGATTTATTTTATAAAAGCTCTTTTATAGCAATAAAGGAAATACCCTTTAAGTTTAGATTTGCCATACTTGTGGCAAGAAGAGTTTACAAGAAAATAGGCGATAAAATTTTAAGAACGAAGAATATAGAGAATTATAGTAAAGCAGGTAAGATTTATGTAAATAATATTACAAAAATCTATCAGACCATTCTTTCTATATTTGACTTAGTAACACTTTTTGTAACCAAACAAAAAAGTGGTTATATGAACAATGAACACTTTTTAATTAGTGAGGAAATAGATTTAAATGAAAGAATTTGATTATATAATTATTGGTGGTGGTTGTGCTGGGTTATCTTTGGCATACGAATTAGAAACTCATAATAAGCTCAAAAATAAAACATTAGCAATTATTGAACCTAGATTAGAGTACAAAAGAGATAAGACTTGGTCTTTCTGGAAAACAACAAGTCATAATTTTGAAGATTGTGTTAAAAAAAGTTGGGATAATTTTTCTATAAATAGACCCAATAAAACTAAATTTTTAAAATGTAATAAGCTACCTTATCAATCAATTGATAGTGGACTATTCTATAAAAAAATAAACTCCATACTAAAACAAAATCTGAATATTAAATTTTATAAAAATATTAATGAGGTAAGCTTAAATAACTCGCTTGTTTTCAATAGTGTTCCTTCAATAGAGTCTAATGAAAATCAGCTTTGGCAACACTTTAAAGGTATTGAGATCGAGACTACTAAAGATGTTTTTGATGAAAAGATCATGAATTTAATGGACTTTGATTGTCAACAGTATGAAAGTGTTCATTTCTTTTACACATTACCTTTTAGTAAAAATAAGGCTATGGTTGAAACTACGTGGTTATCTAAAATGAATAATGATCTGGAAATGGATTATGATCAGCAATTAAAAAATTATATTGAAAATCATCTAAATATTAAAAATTACAAAATTAATTATAAAGAAAATGGTGCTATACCACTTTTTTATCCATCAAATATTAATGAAAAAAATAAAATAAATATAGGTACTGCCGGACATATGACTAGATTAAGTACTGGGTACACTTTTTTGAATATTCAAGAGCACAGCAGATTCATAAGAGAAAATATTGATAATATTGATAAAATAAGAAAATATGAAATTAAAAAAAAATATCAATTTCTAGATAGGATATTTTTAAGAGTTTTAAATAATCATGCTAACCAAATGCCAAATATATTTTTCAAAATGTTCGATAACTCTCCCGAAACTATAATTAAATTTCTATCTAATAAGAGTAATATTTTTCAAGATTTATTAATAATTCTTAAAACAGCTAAAAAATGGTTATTTATTAAAGCCCTCTTAAAATAAAATGCACAGTCTGATAAATAAAATTAATTTCTATCATTCAATAATTTTTTTTCTTTTTTCATGCTCCATTGCTTTGGCTGTTAATCAATTCGAAAACTTAATTATCTCTCCAGTGGTATGTTTATTTCTTATTCTTACAATTGGAATTTCACATGGTGCGCTAGATGATCAAAAAGGTAAAAAACTTAGCCAATTATATAATGTAAAAAAATCTTATTTTTTTTATTTAATATATTCTCTTATTGGGATTGGTATCATCATATTTTGGTTATTTTTTCCAACCATGTCTCTTATTTTGTTTTTAATAGTTGCCTCATATCATTTTGGGAAAGAAGATACAGAATTTTTGATAAATAATAAAAATGTATCAAATCTAATTCTTTATTTCTCTAAAGGATCTCTAATAATAATTGCACCATTAATGTTTCACTTCATTGAAACAATTAATATTTTTAAATTACTTTTAATAGAAAATGAAAAGTTTTATTTATTCTTAAACTTTATTGAAGATAACAGTATATTACTTTTTGCTTTATCTATCTCTTTACTTTCTAATATTTATTATTTTCTGAAAGATTTTAAAATTATAAATATTTTGATATTTTTAGATTTTTTTTCAATTATCGTTCTTAATTATTTTTTAACTCCACTAGTTGCCTTTACAATATACTTTTGCTTCCTACATTCATTCCGACATTCAATTTCGTTGATAACAGAGCTTAATGAAAAAAGTTTGAAAATTGGTGTAATGACCTTTATTAAAAAAGCTATGCCACTTACAGTTTTAACTGCAATTTTGTATATCATAAGCTTATATTTCCTTTCTAATTTCTACCAATTAAATGATGCAATACTAAAAGTTATATTTATTGGTTTGGCGTCTTTAACCTTTCCTCATATATTGCTTGAGTATCTTTTAGAAAAAAATGAAAAATAAAGAAATTAAAGTATTGTTATCTGCTCCAAGAGGTTTTTGTGCTGGAGTAGAAAGAGCAATAGAAATAGTTAAAAAAAGTATAAAAAAATATGGTGCACCAGTTTATGTGCGACATGAAATAGTTCACAATAAACATGTAGTGGATAGTCTTAAGGCGATAGGTGCAATTTTTGTTGAAGAGTTAGCAGAGGTTGAAGATAAAACTAGACCAGTAATTTTTTCTGCACATGGTGTACCAAAGTCAGTACCTCTAGAAGCTAATGGCTATAATATGGAGTACATAGATGCTACCTGTCCTCTTGTATCAAAAGTTCATAGAGAAGCAGAAAACCTTCACAAAGCTGGTTACCATATTGTTCTTATAGGTCATAACAATCATCCAGAAGTTATTGGTACTATGGGGCAATTACCAGAAAATACGATTGATTTGATTCAAGATGAGCATGATGTTGAGTTATATAAATTGGATGATAATAAAAAAATTGCATATGTTACTCAAACAACTCTGTCTGTTGATGATACTAAAAATATTATAAAAGCTCTTAAAAAAAAATTTCCACAAATTAAAGAACCATTTAAAGAGGATATTTGCTATGCAACCACTAATCGTCAATCAGCTGTTAAAAATATTGCCAAGCAATGTGATATGTTTTTTGTTTTAGGAAGTAGAAATTCCTCAAATTCAGTTCGTTTAGTTGAGGTAGCAGAACAAACTGGCTGCCCACATGCTGAATTAATTCACTCTGAAAGTGAAATTCCTTTTAAAAAAATACAAAATTGTAGAACAATAGGTATTTCTTCTGGTGCATCAGCACCTGAAATTCTAGTTGAAAATTTCATTAATAAATTAAAAGATAATTTTAAAATAAAAATTGAGGAAGTTGAAATTATCAAAGAAAATATTGTTTTTAAAGTTCCTGCAAAATTAAATTAGATGGCCGTATACACTAAAATAAATAGTAAAGACCTTCTATCTCTAAGTAGAGATTATAAATTAGGAAAAATAATAAAATCTGAAGGAATTAAAAAAGGAATAGAAAATACAAACTACTTACTACAAACAAATAAAAAAAAATTTATTTTAACTATTTTTGAAAAAAGAGTTCAGAAAAAGGATTTACCTTTTTTCATGAACTTAATGGAAAAACTAAATCAAAAAAAAATTATTTGTCCAAAACCATTAAAGAATAGTGCTAATAAACACTTAAGCAGAATTCAAAATAAACCTGCTAGCATTGTAACTTTTTTAAAAGGAAAAGATAAGGCAACTCTTAATTATAAAAATTGTTTTGATATTGGAAAAAATATTGCAAAATTCCACAAAGTTGGAACTAAAATAAAGCTATATAGACAAAACTCTATGTCTATTAATAAATTAGGTGATTTATTAAAAAGTATAAAATTTACATCTAATAAAATAGCTCCAAAACTAAAACCTACTCTTAATGTGTGCTTAAAAGATATAAAAAAACAATGGCCAAAAAAATTGCCAAGTGGAATTATACATGGAGATTTATTTATAGATAATATCTTCTTTAATAAAAATAAATTTTCTGGATTTATTGATTTTTATTTTTCAAGCAATGATTACCTAATGTATGAGATTGCAATTTGTATAAATGCTTTATGCTTTGATAAAAAAAGAAATTCTTTTGCAATGAATAATAAAAAAATTAAATACTTAATTGATGGATATGAAACTATAAGAACTATTTCAAAAAAAGAGAAAGATGCATTAAATATATTGTGTAGAGGGGCGGCTTTAAGGTACCTGCTAACTAGAATTTATGATTATTTTAACACCCCTAAAACTGCACTAATTCAGGTCAAAGAACCTAACGAATATTTTCAAAAACTAATTATCCATAACAATCTAAATAGCTACAAAGATTATTATAAATAATGATAAAAATTTATACTGACGGTTCTTGTTTAAAAAATCCTGGAGATGGAGGTTGGGCTGCAATCATCAATATTAATGATGAAATAAAAAAAATTAGTGGAAGCGTTAAAGACACAACTAATAATAAGATGGAGCTAATGGCTCCAATTAAAGCGCTTCAGGAAATAAAAGAACAGCAACCTATTGAAATTTATACAGACTCACAATACGTGAAATTAGGTATTACTGATTGGGTGCACAAATGGATAAAAAATAATTGGTTAACTTCTAAAAAAGAACCAGTAAAAAACAAAGAACTTTGGACTCAGCTTTATAAATTAAATCAAGCTCATGAAATTAAATGGATATGGGTTAAGGCTCATGCTGGAAATACTCTAAATGAAGAAGTTGATTTATTAGCTAAACAAGCTGCAGAATTAAACTAAATTTAAAAAATTTTGGGCAGCCGAAACTTCACACACACCAGTATCTTCTTCTTCTTGTAATTTAATTACTTTAAGATTGTCTATTAGCATTGTGTATCTATTTGATCTTACACCTAACCCTCGGGCACTTTTATCAACATCCGCACCTATTGCTTTCGTAAAACTCAAAAATGGATCAGCCATCATCATAAGTTTATCTGTAACATTTTGACTTTTGCCCCAAGCTTCCATTACAAATGGGTCATTTACTGAGATACAGACTATTAAATCTACACCTTTTGCTTTGTATTCTTCATGGCTATCAACATAACCAGGTAAATGTTTAGCTGAACAAACTGATGTGTAAGCCCCTGGTAAACCAAATAAAACTATCTTCTTATCTTTAAAAAACTCAAAAGTATTTTTCTTAACAGGATTTCCATCTTCCATCATAAAAAATTCAGAATTAGGTATTGTTTCATTTTCTTTTAATTTCATTATATTTTTTCCTTAATGTATTGTTGAGTTTTACTTAGATTATTTGAAATAATATTATAATTTTCTTTTTCACCCATAACATACTTTAGTTCATCAGGTAAGTCAGGTTTGATTCCAATTGATTTATCTATAGCTTCAGGAAACTTACATGGATGTGCAGTAGCTAGAACAACATTATTACCTTCTAAATTTACTTTATTTAAAGATCCAAACCCTATTGCGCTATGAGGATCTAATATAATGTCATATTTAACTTGAACTTCTTTAATAGTATCTAAAATTTCTTTCTCACTCATGCTTGCTGATAAAAAATCTTCATTTATCTTTTTCATTTTATCTTTTGAAATAATATATTTACCTTTTTCTTTAATTCCATGCATGATTTTTCTTGTTTCATCATCATCACAATTATTTAAATCATAAATTAATCTTTCAAAATTACTAGCTATTTGAATATCCATACTTGGTGAGTTGGTTTCAGACACACTTTCTGCCTCATAGTTTCCATTAGAAATTGCTCTGTGCAAAATATCATTTTTATTAGTTGCAACTACAAATTTGTTTATTGGTAAGCCCATTTTTTTTGATAGATAGCCAGCATATACATCTCCAAAATTTCCTGTCGGTACTGAAAAATTCATGGGCCTTTTGTCTTGTACTTGGAAGTATGTATAAAAATAATATACAGCTTGTGCAATAATTCTTGCCCAATTTATTGAATTTACTCCAGACATATTTATTGAGTTAGAAAATTCTTTATCTGCAAACATTGATTTTACTAAATTTTGGCAATCATCAAAGTTACCTTCTATCGCTATATTAAAGACATTTTTTTCCTTAACAGTTGACATTAGTTTTCTTTGAACAAGTGAAACTTTATTATGTGGGTGAAGAACAAATATATTCATATTCTTTTTTCCCTTAATTGCATCTATAGCAGCGGCACCTGTATCTCCTGATGTAGCAACAATAATATTTATATTTTTATTATTTTTTTTTAGATAATGCTCATAGAAGTTTCCTAATAATTGCATTGCAATATCTTTAAAGGCTAGTGTCGGACCATGAAACAGCTCTAAAATCTTAGTATCACCTAATTTAATTAAATCTACGACGTTATCTTTTCTAAATACAGAATATGATTTATCAACAATATCTGATAATTCACTCTCAGACATAAAGTCTCCAATATAAGGGTAGATTATTTTTTTTGCTAATTCCTGGTAATTTAAGCCACTTAGCGACTCAAGCTCCTCAGTGCTATATTTTTTGACTTCTTTTGGAATAAATAGACCGCAATCATCTGCAAGTCCTTTAATAAATACGTCCTCAAAACTATACTCTTTTGAATTATTTCTAGTGCTTATATATTTCATCTAATAATATTTTCTTCTAAAATATAAATATAGTATAAAAATTGAAATCGCTAATGAAAACCAGGTCATGGCATATTTTTTATGATTATTTGAAATATTTGCAGTGATCAATTTTGGCTTGGGTAATTCATTGTTTCCTGAGAGATAAATAACATAAGGTGAAAACTTCTTACCTGTAAATTTAAACACATCATCTCTATCAAGAGTAAACCAATAATTATCTAAAATATTATTTTCAGGTTTAAACCTATTTGTTTTTGTTTGTTTTTTTAAAATACCAACAATATCATTTTTATCAATTATATCGATAATTTTACTATTCTTCATATCAAAAGGTATCCACCCTCTATTTAATAAATAATCACTACCTCCTATTTTTAGAGGATTAACAACTTCAAAACCGGGTTTTCCTTTTTCATTTAGATTATAAAGATAGATTTGTTTTTCAAAATCAATTGACCCATTAGTTTTAATTCTTAAATAATTTTTGATTGTACTGCTAGATAAGTTAACTGGTTCATCTTTAAGTGAAGTTTTTATCTGATTGATTAATTCTAATTTCCAATTAAGCCTAACAATCTGCCAGCTACCAAGAGCAATAAAGACAGAAATAAAAAAAAATACAAAAATAGAAAATAAAAATTTATATCTCAAGGGCTAAAAATTAACTTCCCCAAATATAAATGGCTGCAAATAAGAATAGCCACACAACATCCACAAAGTGCCAGTACCAAGCAGCAGCCTCAAATCCAAAGTGATGTTCTTCAGTAAAGTGACCCTTTCGTGCTCTCATTAAACATACTGCTAAAAATATAGTGCCAATAATAACATGAAAACCATGAAATCCTGTTGCCATATAAAATACTGAACCATATATATTTCCTGCAAAATCAAAAGTTGCATGCTGGTATTCATAAACTTGTAGTAGTGAAAAAGAGAAACCAAGTATTACTGTAAGAACTAGTCCTTGAATAAAGCTTTTTCTATCACCTTCTAACAATGCGTGGTGAGACCATGTTACTGTCGTTCCAGATAATAATAAAATTAACGTATTAATTAGTGGGATATCCCATGGATCAAAAGTTACAATATCTTTAGGTGGCCATGTTCCCCCAATTGCTAAAGATGGAAATAAACTTGCATCAAAATACGCCCAAAACCATGCCACAAAGAACATAACTTCTGAAGCAATAAATAGTGTCATTCCATATCTATGATGAATTTGAACTACTGGTGTGTGATGACCTTGATGCTCTGCTTCAATAACAACATCTCTAAACCACATATATGTTCCGTAAAGTAGTAATGCTAAACCAAGATACATTCCCCAAGAAACTTCACTATGCAAATAGTAAACTGAACCTATTGCTAAAACTAAGCATGAAAATGAGACGTATATAGGCCAAGGACTTGGGTCTACCAAATGATAATCATGTTTTTTTTCTGCAGACATTTTTATAATTTTGATTGGTTATAGTAATCTGATGAAAAAAAAGTATAGGACATAGTTACATCTTTAATATTTTTAGTGTTGGGATCATTTACCATTTCTGGATCCAAATAAAAAGTCATAATATAAGTGGCTTTTTCACCTGCTTTTAAAGCCTGTTTTTCAAAACAAAAACACCCTAATTTACTATAGTATTTACCAAACGACGATGGAGACACATTGAAAGCTGCAACACCATATGTTGTTTCATTCCCATAGTTTTCTACTTCAAACTCGATTCGATTCACTTGACCAATCTTAACATCCATAACATTTGTTTTTGCTTTAAAGTTCCAAGGAAGTGCATTTACATTTGTATCAAAACGAACACTAACTTTTTGATCTAAAACTATTAGTGGTGCTTCTTTTGATATTTGAGTTGTTCCACCAAATCCTGTCACTCTGCAAAATATATCATATAAAGGTACTGCAGCAAATGAGAGTCCCAGCATAAGAAAAAAGATTCCAGCTAAAAGAATTGGAGTTAAGGTTTTATTTTTCACTATATTGATCTATCGAAAACACCTGTATTATAGAGTGTAAAAAAAAACAGAAATACCATAAATCCTAATATTGCTACTGCTGTTAAAATATTTTTTCGCTTAGTTTTTTTGTCTGGTATCATCATAATATCTTATCTATCAAAAAAATAACAAATATCAAAAATAAATATAAAATTGAATATCCAAATATTGTTTTTGCCTTCTTGGGGTTAAATTTATTTTTTTTATACATATAAAGCTCAAAACACAAAAAGTTATAATATAATGTAAGCATCAAGGCTGGTACCAGAAATACTAGTCCAACAAAATCTATTGCATAAGGTAAAATAACCATTGGCAGCATTAACAATGAGTAAACTAAAATATTTATTTTTGTGCTCTCTATCCCATTGGTTAATGGCAGCATTGGAATTTTTGCTTTCTTGTAGTCATCTGATTTATAAAGACTTAACGCCCAGAAGTGAGATGGTGTCCAAAAAAATATAATAAGAAAAAAAGTTATCGGCTCAAAAGATAGTGAGTTAGTTGCAATAGTCCATCCAATTACTGGTGGTAATGCTCCTGCAGCTCCTCCAATTACGATATTTTGTGGTGTCTTTCTCTTTAACCAGATTGTGTAAATAAATACATAAAATAAAATTGTAAACAGCAATAATACTGCTGAAATTGTATTTGCAAAATAATCTAATGCAATTACTGAAAAAAATGAAAGTGATGTTCCAAATATTAGAGCTTGTTTTTTATTAACTTTTCCCATTGGAATTGGTCTCAAGCAAGTTCTCGTCATTAATGCATCAAGATCAGACTCGTACCACATATTTAGAGCGCCAGCGGCTCCTGCGCCAATTGAAACTAAAAGAATTGCAATCATTGCATCCTTTGTTGAAACTGTCGAAGGTGCCATTAATAAACCTACAGCACACGTAAAAATTACCAAAGACATTACTCTTGGCTTCATTAGCTTAAATAATTCAGAAAAATTAAACACGTTCACCTGGTTTAAATTTCTATTTTTTAATTTAGAATTAATCATTAATATTTAATATAGAAAAAGCTAAAACTTTATTAACTAGAAGCTTTTTCAACACCATCTGGATCCTCAAACTTTGGTAATTCTTCAAAAGTGTGAAAATTTGGTGGCGATGGTACAGTCCATTCTAGAGTTGTAGCCCCTTCTCCCCAAGGATTTTGCGCTGCAGCTTTTTTCTTAGAAAAAGAATAAATCAAATTAGCAAAAAATACTAATAAACCAGCAACTGCTATGTATGAGCCAATTGATGAAACATAGTTCCAGCCAGCAAATGCATCAGGGTAATCAGCATATCTTCTTGGCATTCCCGCTAATCCTAAAAAATGTTGAGGAAAAAATACTAAGTTAACTCCAATGAATGTTAACCAAAAATGTAATTGCCCCATCCATTCTGAATACTCATACCCAGACATTTTACCAAACCAATAATAAAATCCTGCAAAGATTGCAAATACCGCACCTAAAGATAATACATAATGAAAGTGAGCAACTACATAATAAGTATCATGCATTGCAGTATCAACACCTGCATTTGCAAGAACAACACCTGTTACACCACCTACGGTAAATAAAAATATAAAACCTAATGCCCACATCATGGGTGTTTTAAATGAAATTGATCCACCCCACATCGTTGCAATCCATGAAAATATTTTAATCCCAGTTGGGACCGCAATAATCATTGTTGCAGCTAAAAAATATGCTTTAGTATCCGTGCTTAAACCTACTGTGTACATGTGGTGAGCCCAAACAACAAACCCAACAACACCAATTGAAACCATTGCATAAGCCATTCCTAAATATCCAAATACAGGTTTCTTAGAAAACGTTGAAACAATATGACTAATCATTCCAAAACCAGGTAAAATTAAAATATAAACTTCAGGGTGACCAAAGAACCAAAATAAGTGCTGGTATAAAACTGGATCTCCTCCAGTTTGTGCATCAAAAAATGCAGTTCCAAAATTTCTATCAGTTAAAAGCATTGTAATTGCACCGGCTAAAACAGGTAGTGATAGTAATAGTAAAAATGCTGTAACTAAAACAGACCAAGCAAATAAAGGCATTTTATGCAAAGTCATGCCTGGTGTTCTCATATTTAGAATTGTTGTAATAAAATTAACTGCTCCTAAAATTGAAGAAGCTCCAGCTAAGTGTAAACTTAAAATAGCAAAATCCATAGCAGGTCCTGGTTGTCCAGCTTTAGAAGATAAAGGTGGATATAAAGTCCATCCTCCACCAACACCTTGTTGGCCTGGAGGGCCATCTACAAATATTGAAAGTAATAGTAAAATAAATGAAGCTGGTAATAGCCAAAATGAAATATTATTCATTCTTGGAAAAGCCATATCAGGCGCACCAATCATAATTGGAACAAACCAATTACCAAATCCACCAATCATTGCAGGCATCACCATAAAGAAAATCATTATTAATCCATGGCCTGTAACCAACACATTATATAAGTGATAGTTGCCACCTAAAATTCCGTCACCAGGATGCATCAATTCAATTCTCATTAATACTGAAAAAGCTGTACCAATAATTCCTGCAACAATTGCAAAAATTAAATACATTGTACCAATATCTTTGTGGTTAGTTGAATAAGCCCAACGTTTCCAACCTGTTGGTGTATGATGATCGTCGTGTGATGCTGTTTGTGTATACATTTTTATTTACTCGCTAGTTTTTTATATTCATTTTCTGTAATTGGCTCGTTTGCAAATTTCATTTTAGCTTCTGCTAACCATATTGCATATTCTTCATCTGTCACAACTCTTACTGTGATCGGCATAAAAGCATGCTGTATTCCACATAACTCAGAGCATTGACCATAATATGTTCCTACTTTTTCAGCTTTAAACCAAGTTTCATTTATTCTTCCTGGAACGGCATCTCTTTTAACTCCAAAAGATGGTAATGCCCAAGCATGCAACACATCATTAGCTGTAATCAAAACCTTAACCACTTTATTTACTGGAACAACAACTTCATTATCTACAGTTAGTAATCTAGGTTGGTTTTTTTTTAATTCATTTTCTTTGATCATGTACGATTCAAATATAATATTTTCATCAGGATATTCGTATCCCCAGTACCACTGATAGCCAACAGCCTTAACTGTAACGTCAGCTTTTGGAATTGTATCTTGTTTGTATAAAATTTTAAAAGATGGAACGGCCATTACTATTAAAATTAAACATGGAATTAATGTCCACAGAACTTCTACTGCAACATTGTGAGTAGTCTTTGATGGATTAGGATTTTTTGATGCTCTAAATCTGATACAAACATAAATCATAAGAAATAAAACAAAAACACTAATAGCAATAATTACAGGAAGAAGAATATTGTTATGAAAGCTAACAATTTCAGTCATACCTTGAGAGGCTGAATCTTGAAAACCTAACTGCCAGTTTTTAGGCTGATTAGCCCATGCGTTAGTTGATAAAATTGTAGCTAGAACTGTAAATAAAATTTTTTTCATTTGTTACACACTATATAAAGTGTCTTTTTAAAAATTACACTTTTGTTTTAGCGACAAAATATCAATTTATACAGTAATTTACAATTGATAGTGCTGAAATTACTGCAGTTTCAGACCTTAATATGTTTTCATTTATATTAATTGGCTGAACATCCTTAAATCTAAGAATCTGCCCTCTTTCTTCTTCTGAAAAATCACCTTCTGGACCAATAATTACACAAGTTGGATTGCTAGTTAATTTAGCTAAATTTAATTTCTTATTTTGCGAATTTAAATCAGTAAATATTAAGTCCATCTTTTCATTACTCAGTAAATCTTTTAATGTTTGTGGATCTTCAATAAATGGAACATTAATACGATTAGATTGTTCAGCAGCTTCTATAATTACTTTTTCTAATCTTTCTTTATTAATTTTTCTTACAATTGTTCTATCAAATATTATTGGTAAAAATTTTGTAACACCAAGCTCTGTTGCTTTTTGAATCATAAAATTAAAGTAGTTTGATTTGATAGGTGAAAAAGCTAACCACAATTCTTTGGTACTTTCTTTTTGTCTTAATTGTTTTGTAATATTAAATTCAACAATACTTTTTGAAATAGTTAAAATTTTTGCTTCCCACTCACCACTTTTATTAAATAATGAAAAAACCTCACTAACTTTAACTCTCATCACTTTATTTACATAGTGAGATTGTGATTTATCAAGCTTAGCTGTTAAATTAAGTGATAAACTTTCTTTAAAAAATAATCTAATATTACTCATTAATGTTAAGTTAATTTATGAAAAATATTAAAGCAATAATTTTTGATGCATATGGCACTTTATTTGATGTCAATTCTGCTGCAGAAAAATGTAAAGATAAAATTGGTGATAAGTGGGAAGGTTTTGCAAATTACTGGCGAACTACTCAATTAGAATATACTTGGCTTAGAAGTCTAATGAATAGACATAAAGATTTTTGGCAGGTGACGGAAGATAGTTTAGATAAATCAATGAAGGCATTTGAAATAGATGCTTCTATGAAGAATGAATTATTAAATCTTTATAAGGAGCTCTCACCTTTTCCTGAGGTACCTGAAGTTTTAAAAAAATTAAAAGAAAAAAATTATAAATTAGGTATTCTTTCTAATGGAACACCCTCTCTTCTTAATGAGTTAGTTAAGAGTAATGATTTAGATAATATATTTGATGATATTTTTTCAATTGAAGAAGTTGGAATTTATAAGCCAGATTCAAAAGTTTATGACATGCCAATTAAAAAATATAAAATACAAAAAGAAGAAGTTGCATTTTTAAGTGCTAATACTTGGGATGTTTCTGGTGGTGGAAATTATGGTTATAGTTCTATTTGGGTAAACAGAAATAATAATATTTTTGATAATCTTGATTACAAACCAAAGCAAGAAATAAAAAACTTAAAAGATCTGTTACCCAATATAAACTCTAATTAAAGTTAAGCCTTATCTCCATAATCCATCATATGTTTTGGAATTCTTTTATTTTTTCCATACATAAAATGATTTTCCATGTTCTCTCGGTATTTGCTTGCAGGCACTTTTAACCCAACAGACTCTGCAACTTCTCTTATTAGCATTGGGTTAGCACCACAACAAACACCAAGGTAATGTATACCTAAAATATTTGCCCATTTTGCAAATTGACCTATTTCATATCTATTACAAAAATGTGGGTCTAGAGCTGTAGGAAATGTTCTTCCGTGAGGAGAGGGACAGCCACAATCATCTCTATCAGGCAAATTAAAGAAAGTTGGAAATTTCTCATTTGTTCTATAGGGAATTGGTAAAGCACCAACATGACATTTGACTGCTTTTCTAATTTCTTTTAAAAACGGCAACATTGTTGCAGGTCCTCTAAAACAATTTAACCCAACAACGTCAGCTCCTCTTTGCTCCAACTCTTTACATGTATCAACTACAGACTTTCCATCTCTCATTTTATTCTCACCCATTGGCGAAATTGTTAATACTGTTGGAAGATTAGCTTTCTTCATTACCTCGAGTGCTTTGAAAGCCTCTTCAGCATAATAAAAAGTTTCACCAATCAATATATCAGCACCTTCATCTACTGCCCAACCAATCATTTCAGAAAACATCCCCTCAACTGCCTTTTGGGCTTGTTTGTCATTTTCTTTCCAAATGTTTGAGTTAGAAATATTTCCTGCCATTAAGTTTGGTTGAGATCCTTTGGGTGTATCTAATGCAACTTTTTTGGCAATCTTTAAAGCTGAACGGTTTAAAGGTTCAAGAAGTTCTTCCTTTCCAATAATACGCATTTTTTCTCTGTGACCATTATAAGTGAAAGCTTCAACAATATCTGATCCAGCATGTTGAAATTCTCTATGTAAATTCTCTAAGACCTCAGGATAATCCAATGAAACCATTGGTACAAATTCTCCTGATGCCATGTACCCGCGTCTTTCAATTTCAAATAAAAAACCTTCAGCACAAATTACAGGACCTTGATCTAATCTTTCTGTTAATTTATTTTTTGTCATTTCTTTTCTCCAAATTATTAGAGAAAAGAAACTGAAAAACGTTAAACAAGAGGGTTATAAATTTAATCAATCTCTTTTCTCCTTTTTAGTGCTTTAGCAAATGCTGGGTGCACAATACGGTTCAAATACCCGGTTTAGATTTGAAAAATTTCCAAAAAAAAACCACCGGCTAAAGCGGTGGTTGAAACGTCGCTTTAGCAGGAATTTATAAAGCGCTCTGCAATTTAACTTAAATCAGCGCTGCTTAATTTTAATCATATTTTAGAACTAAATGATACTTAAATTTTTACTGTATTTTCAAGGCTATCTAATTCTATTTTCTTCAAAATTCTTATTTAGTTTTATTGAAATAGTTCGAGTATTTCTTTTATTCCACTCTGAAAAAGATTTTAAGATAGGCATAACCGAAAGGCCAAATTCAGTAAGTGAATACTCAACTTTTGGGGGCATTATTCGAATTACTTTTCTATTAATTATTCCATCTCCTTCTAATTCCTTAAGCTGCTTGGATAACATTTGTTGTGTAATGGTTTTTAATCCTTTTTTAAGTTCACCAAATCTAATTTTTTTACTTTGCAGCAAACTAAATAAAATTCTAATTTTCCATTTACCTCCAAGAAAGTAAACGGCTCTTTCAGCTGGACAATCTATTAAGTTTTTCATGGTATGTTTTTATATACTAGTATGATTATTTTGTGTTATTGCATTACCAGTAACAAAGCTCTATGAACAAGTCAATTAAATTGAAAGGTTAAAAATGATTAAAGGACAAAACGCAGGTAACGGACCAATCGCAGTAGATGTAGAGAAAGATAAATCTTATTACTGGTGCTCTTGTGGAAAAAGTGCAAAACAGCCTTTTTGTGATGGATCACATAAAGGTACAGATTTTACACCTCTGGCATACAAGGCTGAAGAAACTAAAAAAATGTTTTTTTGTGCTTGTAAACAAACTAACAATCAACCATTTTGTGATGGATCACATAATAAAAAATAAAGGATAAGATGCAAAATTTAGATAATAAAGTTAATAATTTTTTTTCAAATATAGATGGATTAGCCTCTTTATTTTTTAGATTTGGAATAGGGATAGCTTTTATAATTCATGGCTTAGGTAAATTTCCCTTACCTCCTCAAGGATTAATTGATTATTTTGGTCTGTCACCTATGTTAGCATCAACTGTTGCTATATCTGAGTTGTTGACTGGATTGGTATTAATAATAAGTGGTTTTATTAAAAATCCTTTTGGAAATATACTCACAAGGCTATCAGGGCTTAACATAACTATCTTAATGATAACTATACTGATCTTTGCTCACAAAGACTGGTTCTTCACAACAAAACTATTTACAAGTGAACAAATATTTCTTTTAATTGGTGGAGTTTATTTTTTAATTAAAGGTAATCGAACATAAATATGAGCCAAATCGAAGTAGAAAAAATAATAGAACCGGTTGCAGCATCAGATGGTGCTGGTGTTAAATTAAAAAGAAGCATTGGCACTCACCTTATTGATTACCACGATCCCTTTTTAATGTTAGATGAATTTGGTTCTGAAAATAAAGATGATTACATTGGAGGTTTCCCTCCTCACCCTCACAGAGGAATTGAAACAGTAACCTATATGCTTGCTGGTGATTTTGAACATAAAGACAGTACAGGTGGTGAAGGAATAATGACTGCTGGAGATGTTCAGTGGATGAAAACGGGTAGTGGTATCATTCATTCAGAAATGCCCGCAATGAAAGAAGGTAAGCTTCATGGATTTCAATTATGGGTAAACATGCCTGCTAAATTGAAGATGACTAAGCCAGAGTACATTTACATTGATGCAGATAAAATGAGCACTCATAAAGACGATGATAAAACCGTCAAAGTGATTGCTGGAAAATTTCAAGATGCAGAGGGACCCGTTAAAGGTCACAATGTTGAGCCAGTTTATTTTGATGTAGAGCTTGAAAAAGGAAAAGAGTTTAATTTTGATCTTCCCTCCACTCACAATTCATTAATATATTTAGTTGAAGGTGAAATTAAAATTGGCAATCAAGACCATGATGCTGTTAAAGATTCTACTTTAATTATTCTAACTAGGGGTGAAAAATTAAAAGTATCTAGCTTAACTAAAGCTAAATTTTTATTGATATCTGGAAAACCTATTGGTGAGCCTATTGCTAGAGGGGGTCCATTTGTAATGAATACTAAAGCTGAGATCTTGCAAGCAGTGCAAGATTATCATAATGATACATTTGTAAAATAATGAAATCTATTAAAATAGAAAAATTTGGCGGTCCTGAAGTCTTAGAAGTTAAAAATATTGAAATCGGTAAACCAGGTCCAAAAGAAGTTTTGATAAAAAATTTATCAATCGGTCTTAACTATATTGATGTTTATCACCGAACAGGCTTGTACCCTATTCCTCTACCAAGTGGAATTGGTCTAGAAGCATGCGGAATAATAGAAGAAGTTGGTTCTGAAGTTGATCTGTTTAAAGTTGGCGATAGAGTAGCTCACTCTTCAATGCCAATTGGAAGCTATTCAGAAAAACAATTATTTCCCCAAGAAAAATTAGTTTTAGTTCCAGAGGGTATTTCAGATGAAATTGCATCTTGTATTATGCTTAAAGGAATAACTGCTGAATATTTATTACACAGAGCTTATCCAATTAAAAAAGGTGATAAAGTTTTATACCATGCAGCAGCTGGTGGTGTGGGTCAAATTTTATGTCAGTGGGCCAACGCATTAGGAGCTGAAGTTATTGGAACAGTTGGCTCTAAAGAAAAAGAAGCTATTGCTAAAAAAAATGGCTGTCACCATGTAATAAATTATACAGATACAAACTTTGTTGAAGAGGTAGAAAAAATCACAGGTAAAAATGGAGTTGATGTTGTCTATGATGGTGTTGGCATTAAAACTTTTGATGGATCAATTGAAACATTAAAAGTTAGAGGCATGATGGTCGCTTTTGGTAACGCATCAGGTTACGTTGATACTATAGATGTTAAAAAACATATTAATGCAAAAGGATTATTCTTTACTCGTCCTTCAATTGCACATTACACCATGACAAGAGAAGAATTAGTTGAGTCTGCTAAAAAAGTTTTTGATGCGATTTTATCTGGGAAATTTAAAGTTGAAATTTCAAAAAAATACTCACTTGATGATGCTAAAAAAGCTCACGAAGAATTAGAAGCAAGACTATTAACCGGCCCTGCAGTTATTATTCCTAATTAATCTAAATCAACATCCATATCAGACATATGCAATTTTAATGCATTTGTTGATATATGAATTTCTCTTAAGAAAACTAAAATTGAAACCATCATTGATAAACAACAAGATCCAAAAATTATCCTTGCAACAAAAATTTCATTTAGATAAAGGGCAAATACAGTTAGCAAATTAAATAAAAGACCAAAAGCTGCAAACATAATGGTCCACTTCAATAACACAATTCTTCCACTTAAATTTATAAACTGTTTTTTCCACTCAGGAGGAATATGGTTTTCATACACATGTTCATCATGAAGCTGCCTAATAAGCTTACTTAATGAGTGAAATCTATTGCTATAGATGTTCATAAGCAAAGGTATTGCTGGAAACATTAATGCTGTAACTGTGTAATCTATATTCATGCGAATCAATTTGATTATGAAACTAGCCTTTGTTATTTACAAGTAAATTATTATGAAACAATTAAATCTCTTTATCGAATTAACAAGATTGAAAAGACCTATTGGCTATATGCTATTATTTTGGCCTTGTGCATGGGGACTAACTCTTGCTTATGATTTCTCAAAAAACTTAAATGATTATTTTTTTTACTTATCATTGTTTTTTTTAGGATCGGTTCTGATGCGTTCTGCAGGATGCATTGTAAATGATATTTCTGATAAAGAATTTGATAAAAAGGTTTCAAGAACAAAAAATAGACCTATTGCGTCTAATCAAATTTCAGTAAAATTAGGAATATTTTATACTTTGATTTTATGCCTGCTCGCATTTTTGGTTTTAATTAACTTTAACATCTTAACAATCTTACTTGCTCTAGGATCTATGCCTCTAGCATTTACATATCCTTTAATGAAAAGGTTTACTTATTGGCCTCAATTATTTTTAGGAATAACATTTAATTATGGTTTAGTTTTAGGATGGACAGCTATAGAAGGTGAAATAAGTATTGTTGCTATTATCTTTTACATGGGAGCCATATTTTGGACACTAGGATACGACACAATATATGGGTTCCAAGATATTAAAGATGACGAAATTATAGGTGTAAAATCAACTTCAATAAAATTCAAAAAAAAACCCAAAAACTTTGTATCTACATGTTATGCTTTTTTAATTTTTTCTATTTTAATTGTGGGATATATGATGAATTATAATTACTTTTTTTATGCAAGTTTACTAATAACAATTGCTCACTTATTTTTTTACCAGATTAAATTTTTTAACTCAAAAAACCCATCTATGTGCTTAAAAGTTTTTAAAAGTAATAATTTACTTGGTCTTCTCATTTTTTGTAATATTTTAATTGGAAAATTTTAATGAATAATTCAGAGATTTATAAAAGACTTTATAAAGATTATTCAAAAAAATATATTAATAAGATATTAATATCAGTTTTTTTTGGAGTCCTTGTTGCAGCAAGCACTTCTGCAATAGCTTGGCTTTTGGATCCTGCTATAAAAAAAATATTTGTTGAAAAAGACCAATCTTTAATGATTATAATTCCTCTATTAATAATTGTGGCATTTACAATTAAAGGTTTTGCTCTCTATTTTGCAAAAGCAATTATGATTAAAGTTGCAGAGGAAATTAAAAAAATTCTCCAATCACAAATGGTAAAATCTCTAATTAAGGCAGATACTCAATTAATAGATCAAAAACACTCTGGAAAATTTATCTCAAACCTAACATACGACGTAACTCATATTACAACGTTGCTTAGTACTGCTGTTTTAAATTTATTTAAGGATAGCTTAACTCTCTTTGGTTTATTATTTGTGATGTTTTATCAGAATTGGAAATTATCATTAATTGCTATAATAATGATTCCTATTGCTGGTATGGCATCTAAGACCCTTGGCAAAAGAATGGGGAAAGTCGTTACAGAGGCTCAAGAAAAATCAGGTTTTTTAAACACGCACTTAATTGAATTATTTAAAAACCACAAATTAGTAAAAATATTTCAAAGAGAAGAATATGAAAGCAAAAGAACTGACGAACATTTAGATCAATTAAAAGATAAAAATATTAAAATAAATACAGTATATGTTAGAATGTCTCCAATCATGGAAACCTTAACAGGAATAATGATTGCAATTTTAATATTCTATTCAGGAAAATTGGCTCTTAAGAGCGAAATTGAAATAGGTAATTTTTTTTCTTTTCTAGCGGCAATGATGCTCGCTTATCAACCTGTTAGAGCTTTATCAACAATCAATATAACTTTAAATCAAGGATTATCAGCAGCCAATAGAATTCTACCTATTATTGATCATAAAAATACAATTATAGATCGTGACGATTCTAAGGACTTAAATATCACTGATGCATCCATTAAATTTAATAAATTAAACTTTAAATATAATTCTAATGAAGAAGATGTCTTAAAGAATATTAATATTAATATAGCAGGTGGTAAAATGACATCTTTGGTTGGACACAGTGGTTCTGGAAAATCAACAATTTTAAACTTAATACCTAGATTTTATGATGCACAATCTGGGGATATCCTGATTGATAATCAATCTATATACAAAATAAAAATAAAATCTTTAAGAGATAAAATCTCACTTGTAAGTCAAGATACAACTTTGTTTGATGATACTATAAAAAATAATATCAAATATGCAAAAGATGATGTTTCTGATGAAGAGGTAATTTCAGCAGCAAAATTTTCTTATGCAAGTGAGTTTATAGAACAATTGCCCAACAAGTATGAAACCATAATAGGCGAAAATGGAATTAGACTATCTGGTGGAGAAAAACAAAGATTATCAATCGCAAGAGCTATGATTAAAAAAAGTCCAATAATTCTTTTAGATGAAGCAACTTCATCATTAGATTCTGAAACTGAAAGTAAAATTCAAGATGCATTAAAAATATTAACTAAAGATAAGACAACCATTGTAATAGCCCATAGACTATCAACAATTTTAAGCTCTGATCAAATTTATATTATTGACTCTGGAAATGTTGTTGCAAACGGTAAACATGATGAATTATTAAATAATTCAGAACTTTATAAAAATTTCTATGAGAAACAAATTCGTAAAGAATAATGTTTTTTTTATATCAAACAATAATAACCATAACTTTAGTATTCTCTCCATTAATTATATTTTTTAGAATTTTAAAAAAAAAGGAAGATAAAAAAAGATATAAAGAAAAATTTTGTTTTCCATCAAAAAAACGTATTAGTGGTAATTTAATTTGGTTTCATGGATCAAGTGTAGGTGAACTTTTAAGTATTTTGCCTCTAGTTCAAGAGCTTGAAAAAAATAAATCTATAAACCAAATTTTAATAACTACTTCAACTTTGAGTTCTGCTCAAATATTTGAAAAATTTAATTTTAAAAAAACTGTTCATCAATTTTTTCCAATAGACTCTATATTTTTTTCTTATAAATTTTTGAATTACTGGAAGCCAACTATTGCAATATTTGTAGAGTCAGAGATTTGGCCTAGCTTCTTTAAGATTATTAATAAAAAAAAAATTCCATTAAAACTTCTTAATGCAAGAATTACAAAAAAAACTTTTAATAAATGGAGACGTGTAAAAAAATTCTCAAACTCAGTTTTTCAGAATATTTCAATTGCCTACCCTCAAAATGAAGAAACATTTAATTATCTTAAAAAATTAAATGTCTCAAAAATTAAAAAAATAGGAAACCTTAAGTTTTTTAATAATAAACAATCTAAATTTACTAAACTAGACAAAACTTTTTTAAAAAACATAAATCTTAAAAAAATTTGGTGTGCTTCAAGTACGCACTCAGGTGAGGAGATCATTTGTGCAAATACCCATGTAAGGCTAAAGAAAAAATATAAAAATTTATTAACAATAATAATACCAAGACATATCCATCGTGTTAGTAAAATAGTTGATGAAATTAAAAGTTTAAATTTAAATATAGTTTTGCACAGCTCAAGACCAAAAAAATTAGATAATACAGATATTTATTTGGTGGACACATATGGTGAGACACAAAAATTTTATCAATCATCTGATATAGTTTTTATGGGTAAATCAATATCAGGAAAAGGAGGTCAAAACCCTCTTGAACCTACCAACTTAGGTTCTGCTGTTTTGTATGGACCAAACGTAGATAACTTTAAAGATACCTATAAATTGCTCAATAAACTAAAGATTGCTTATAAGGTTAATGGAGTAAAAAGCTTAACTCATTCAATAGATAAATTAATTACTAATCCCAATAACAAAAAAAACTATTTAAAAATTGCAAAAATAGGAAAAAAAATACTTAATGAAACTAAAGTTGAGATAAATAGTTTATTTAATAATGAAATTAAAAAAACCTAAATTCTGGGATTATAAAAAACCATCCTTTCTTTCATATCTACTATTACCTTTTTCAATAATTTTAGGTTTAATCACTAAACTAAAATTAAAACCTAAATTTTCTAATTCAAAAATCAAAACAATCTGTGTTGGAAACATCTATATTGGAGGAACAGGCAAAACATCACTAACCATCAAGATAAAAGAAATTTTAGATAGAAATAATATCAAAGCTTGTTTTATTAAAAAATTTTATTCCGACCAAACTGATGAGCAAAAACTACTTAGTAAAAATGGAACCTTATTTACTAATTTAAAAAGAATTATTGCACTAGATGAAGCAATTACAAAAGGTTTTGAAGTTGCTATCTTTGATGATGGACTTCAAGATAGCTCTATTAAATATGACTTAGAAATTGTTTGTTTTAATAATTTAAATTGGATTGGAAATGGACTTACATTGCCATCAGGACCCTTAAGAGAAAATATTAATAATCTAAAATCTTATGAAAATGTTTTTTTAAATGGAAATGAAGAAAGTCTAATTGCCATTAAAGAACAGATTAAAAATATTAATCCAAATATTAATATTAATTCTGGAAAATACACACCACTAAACATAAATGAATTTGATGAAAATCAAAATTACTTAGTTTTTTCTGGTATTGGCAATCATAAAACTTTTATAGAAATGTTGAAAAATAATAAATTAAAAATTGTAAGTGATTTAGAATATCCAGATCATTATCAATATTCAAAAAAAGATTTTGATGAAATAATAATTAATGCAAAAAAATACAATGCCCATATTATAACCACAGAAAAAGATTACTTAAGACTTGAAAACTTTAATAGAAATAAAATTTTTTATGTTAAATCAAGTCTTGATATATCGGATAAGGAAAGTCTCACAAACAAACTAATTAGATTAAATGAAAAAAATTAAATATTTTTTTGAGTTTTTAATAATATCCTTTCTTTTTATTATCTATAAATTTTTAGGATTAAAAATTTCATCTTATATTAGTGGAAAATTATTTGAAACTTTTGGTCCAATTTTTAGATCAAAAAATCTCATTCAAACCAATATTCAAAGAGCTATGCCGAAAATTAATATCTCGAAAATTAAGATCATTACAAAAAATATGTGGAATAATTATGGAAGAACATTGTCTGAATATATGTTTCTTAAAGGTTTTAGAAATGATCAATTTAAATCAAATATTAATATAGAAGGTAGAGAGGTTCTTCAAAAAATAAAATTTGAAAAAAATCCAGTAATTTTTGTTTCTGGTCATTTGAGCAATTTTGAATTAATGGCAATGGAAATTGAAAAATCTGGTGTAAATCTTTCAGCAATATATCGACCATTAAATAATATTTTTTTAAACGTATTAATGGAAAGAATTAGAACAAAATATATTTGCAGAAATCAAATTAAAAAAGGAACTAGTGGTGTTAGAGAATTATTAAGATTGTATAAAAAAGGCTACTCTATAGCCTTAATGATAGATCAGAGAGTCTCTCAAGGAATAAAATCTAAATTCTTTGATGAAGAAGCATTCACCACAACTATCCCCGCTCAATTTATAAAAAAATTCAATTGCAAAGTGGTACCCATTTCTATCAAGAGATATAATGGAATAAATTTTAATATTAAAGTTGAAAAACCTAAGGAATTTTCAAAGAACTCCTCAACTGAAAAAATTACTAGAGAGCTAAACATTTGGCTGGAGAAAACAATTTTAAAAAATCCAGATGAATGGATATGGTCTCACGATAGATGGAAGTAAGAATTTAGTGTGTCTCTTTTTTTTTATGAGCTTCTACATATGAAAAATACGGTTCTTGAAGCTCAACATTCCAATAATTAAGATTTTCTAAACTGATTAATTTTCCTGATACAGCACAAACAACATGATCACCATTTTCAATAATTTCAAAGTTATTTGGTAAATATTTTAATTTTGCTAATTTTTTATTCATTTTTAGTTTATATACATCTATATGAAAGTTGGAATAATTGGAAGCGGTGGAAGAGAGCATGCTCTATGTTTATCAATCAAAAAATCACCTAAAGTTAATAAGATATACTGCTTTCCCGGTAATGCTGGAACCTCAGATATAGCAGAAAATATTGAAATTGATTTTTCAGACTTTAATAAAATTAAAGAATTTTCAATCAAAAATGAAATTAGTTTATTAATAGTTGGTCCAGAAAAACCATTAGTTAATGGAATAGTGGATTTCTTTAAGGATACTGAAATAAATATTTTTGGCCCTGATAAAATTTCTTCTCAATTGGAAGGCTCAAAAATATTTACAAAAAAAATATGCGAAAAGTACAATATACCAACTGCAAAGTTTGGTATTTTTAAAAATGCTAATGATGCAATATCTTTTCTGGACAAAACGCAGTTTCCACTTGTTGTCAAAGCTGATGGTCTAGCATCTGGAAAAGGTGTTTACATTTGTGAAAATAAAGATGATGCAAATTTAGCAATAAAAGAAGTTTTTGATGGAAAGTTTGGATTAGCAAAAAATATTTTAATTGAAGAATTTCTTGATGGTGAAGAAATGAGCTATTTTATTATAAGTGATGGTAAAGAAATCCAAAGCTTTGAAACAGCACAAGATCATAAAAGAGTTTTAGAAGGTGATAAAGGAGCAAATACAGGTGGAATGGGTGCATACTCACCATCAAGACTAATCAATCAACCTTTGAAAGAAAAAATATTAAACAAAATAATCGAACCTACCATTAAAGCTCTAGAAGAAATGGGATCTAATTATAAAGGATTCTTATACGCTGGCTTGATGATAGTTAAAGATGAACCTTATTTGATTGAATACAATGTAAGAATGGGAGATCCAGAATGTCAGACCATTTTACCAAAATTAAAAACAGATTTATTTGAAATTATAAATGCTTGCTGCAATGGAAGCCTAAAAAACATAAATATAGAGTGGCGTGATAAAAAAAGTCTGTGTATTGTTTTATGTTCAAAGGGCTATCCGGAAAAATATAATAATGAAATTTTAATAGAAAATATTGAAAATCTAAAGCTGGATGAGGATGATTATTTTTTTCACGCTGGTACAAAAAAAATAAATGATAAAGTTTATTCAAATGGTGGAAGGGTAATTAATTTTGTTAGTCTTTCATCAAATTTTAAAAACAGTAGAGATAAAACTATAAGTTTAATTAAAAACCTTAATTGGAAAGATGGGTTCTATAGAGAGGACATTGGTCATAAGGTGATTGATGAATGAGGATAATTTCAGGAAATTTTAAGGGTAAAAAAATTCTTCTACCTAAAGATAAACTAACAAGACCTCTTAAAGATTTAACAAAAGAATCAATTTTCAATATATTAAAACATTCCAAACTATTAAATATAGAGTTAGAAAGTTCTAATATTTTAGATTTATTTTCAGGTGTTGGATCATTTGGTCTCGAATGTTTATCAAGAGGTGCTAAAAATGTTACCTTTTTAGAGAGTTATGCAGATGCATTAAGTGTTTTAAAAAAAAATATAGACAATTTAAATCAGCAAAATCAAACAAAAGTAATTGAAAAAGATATTTTTTCTGAAAATACACTTAAGTTATTAAATGATAAATTTGATATTATCTTTATGGACCCTCCCTATAAAGAGAAAAAATTATCTTTTTTATTGAATACAATAACTGAATTAAAATTACTTAACACGGATGGCATCATAATTATTCATAGGCATAAAAAAGAAGAGGATGATCTACCCAAAGAATTTAATCTAATTCTAGAAAAAAATTATGGTATTTCAAAAATTATATTTGGAAATACTTTAACTTAATATTTTTTTTGTTTCTATTTTAATTAACTCAACAGAAGGTTGATCAAATGGATTAACATTTAAAGCTCTACCAAGCAAAATGGTCTCTAATATAAAGAAACAGAACAATTCCCCTAGAGACTGTTCATTTCTTTTTAAAATTCTAAAGCTTCTAAAAGGTATTTTTTTTGAAATAAAAACTTTCTCTGTAGCAATCATTTGAGATTGTTTTATTTTTTCTATTGATAGGTTTTTTAAAAACTTATGAGTATTTAACACACCATCATTCTTAATTTTTATATCTCTATTTTCTAGAACATTAAAAAACGTATAAAAATATTTATTTGGGCCGTCTAGATAAAGCTGCATTAAACTATGATTGTCTTTTGGCATTGAAGAAACAACGGGTAATAATCCAAGCGATTTTTTTCCTAAACTTTCGGCTATCAGTTGCTGATACCATTTGAATAAATTTTCAGATTGTTCATCATAATTTAAAATTATAGATGTCTGTTTTCCACTCTTAATTAAGCTTAAAGTAGTTGAAACATTCTTTACTAGATTGTTAATAAAATTTTTATTTTTAATAAGATTGTTAAATTGCTTAAATTTCTTTTCATTTAAATTCATCAACTCTGCAGGTAGCATTCCAACTTCAGACAATACAGAATACCTACCTCCTACATAATTTTTATGCTCAAATATTTCTGCTTTAAGTTTTGCTGCTAAGTCATTTAGGTAGCTATTTTTTGCCTCTGTAATGATAATATTCTTTTCTTTTTTTTTAATTAATGCATTAGCATTCGCTATTGTTTCCAATGTATTCCCTGATTTAGAAATAATTAAATTTAAGTTTATATTTTTATTATCAAAATAATCTGCATTGCTATTCAAATTATCGACAAAAGTAATTTTTTTTTTTATTTTAGGCTTCAAAAAATCATAAATAGCCTCAGAGCCAAGAACAGATCCGCCCATACCAATTATTCTTAAATTTGATAATTTTTTATATTTTTTAATTATTTTTTTTGGATAACTATATTTATATGTGGGTTTTAAAGTTTCAAATAATGCTGGCTGATCTTTTAGTAATTTCAAAAAATCTTTTTTTATTATTTTAGAGTTTTTGATATTAAAAAAATTTTTAAATATCATTTCTTAATGCTCAAGATTATTAATCTTTTTTTTCATTAATCTTTTTAATAATAGATTGCTCAATAGAATTTTTTGTATCATCACTTTTCTCGCTTGAGCTTGTAGAAGAGCTCTGATTAATTATATCCTCAATATCTGAGGTATCTTTTTTTTCTGATATTGTATTTTCTTCTGGTTGTTTTCCAGGTTCTGGTAATTCTCCAAAACTAGGTGGTAGTACTAAAGGAGATTTTTTTTCAATTAAAAACTCATCACTTCCTTTTTTTTTGTTTCCTCCCAATCCTTCAGCAATTGATCCACAGGAGTTTAAAAAGAGAAGTATTAAAAAAGAAGCTATTAATGGATTATTTTTTTTCATTTGTATTTTTATTATTAAAGAAAAGTTCTACTAAAATAAGGCAAAAAACTCCAATGGTAATAAATATATCAGCCAGATTAAAAACAAACCAATGAAAGCCATAAAAATGTAAATCAATAAAATCTGGAACGGCTGTATAAACTACCCTGTCATAAAAATTTCCAAAGGCACCTCCTGCAATTAATGCTAAAAAGTAACGTTGGATATTATTATTCTTAAACATCATAAAAAGAATAGTAACAATAATAAGACCAATTAAAATTGTAATAGAGTTATAAATAATACTCCCATCTATAGAAAATAAACCAAAAGCTATTCCTTTGTTCCAAATTAAGAATAAGTTTAAATAGGGAGTGATATAAATATCGACTGAAGCCTCTACTTCTGCAAGCTTTAAGATATATAGTTTTGTTATACGATCAAATATGAAAACTATTAATATAATCGCTAAATTTAAATAAAAGTTTTTTAAGTTAATTTTGTTCATCAACTTTTTTGACTAATCTGAGTGCCTCTCACATTTAACTTTATTGATTTTCCAACAAACTGGGCATTTATTTCCTTCGGCCTTAATCGTTTCAATAATTGTTTCATCTGTGTTTGATTGATGAACTGAAGCAGAAGACGTAATGCATATTTCTGAAAAATCTACATTTTTTGAAATTTCAAATAATGTTTTATTTAGATTAATAACTAAACTAGCTTCTAAACTTGATCCTATTTCCTTGCTAGCTCTTTTTGCTTCAATACTTATATTGCAAATATCTCTAATTTTTTTTAATTCTGTCCATTTCTTATGTAGTTCTTCATCTTGAAAAGATTCTGGATATTTCATGAATTGTTCTAGATGAATACTTTTTTGCTCTTTGTTTATTAGGGTAAAAATTTCCTCTGTTGTAAATGAAAGTATGGGTGCAAACCATTTAACCAAAGATTCTAAAATAATATTTAAAACAACTATACTACTCTTTCTTCTATCAGAATTTTTTGAGTCACAATATAAAGCATCCTTTCTAATATCAAAATAAAATGAAGATAGGTCTACTGTGCAAAAATTTAAAAGCTCTTTATAAAGATTGTGAAAATCATAAGATTTAAAATAATTTTTAAAATTATTATTTAATTCATACACTCTATGAAGCATATACCTTTCTAACTCTGGTAATTGTTTGATGTCTAAATTTTCCATATCAATTTTTTGGAAATCATCATTCAAGTTACCTAGCAAATATCTAAATGTATTTCTAATTTTTCTATATGAATCAGCATGTTGTTCTAAAATGGAATAATCAATTCTTAAATCTTCAGCATAATTAGATGACACAACCCATATTCTTAAAATATCTGCACCATATTTTTTTAATATATCCTCAGGTGCAATTACGTTTCCTACTGATTTTGACATTTTGAGACCTTTGCCATCTACAACAAATCCATGCGATAATATTGATTCATAAGGCGCTCTACCTCTCGTTCCACACGATTCTAACAGTGATGAATGAAACCAACCTCTATGCTGGTCAGAACCTTCTAGATACATTGATGCAGGCCATTGAAGATCTTCTCTTTTTTCCAAAACGAATGCATGAGTACAACCGCTATCAAACCAAACTTCAACAATATCACTTATTTTTTCGTAATCTTCTGCTTTATATTTGTCCCCTAAAAATCTTTGAGGATTATCAAAAAACCAACAATCAGAACCTTCTTTTTCATAAATGCTTGCAATATTTTCATTTACATTTTCATCTACTAAGATTTCTTTAGTAGTTTTATGAACAAATATTGGAAGTGGAACTCCCCAAACTCTTTGTCTTGAAACACACCAATCTGGTCTTGTTTCAATCATTGCTTTTATTCTTTCTCTGCCTTTGTCTGGATAAAATTTAGTGTCATCAAGAGCTTTTAATGCTTTTTTTCTCAAGCCATGACTTTCCATTGAAATAAACCATTGTGGAGTTGCTCTATGAACAAGAGGTGCTTTTGATCTCCATGAATGTGGATATGAAT
Source organism: Candidatus Pelagibacter sp. (assembly GCA_028225715.1). Next base: position 1,702 of record JAOIXS010000007.1, on the reverse strand, counting down.
GAACTAGCTCCCCATTAGATAATAACTTTTTTTGTTCTTTTAACTTTTCAATAACAATTGGGTTAGCTTTAAAAATATGGGTTCCCTCAAATAAAGGAATATTTTTAGTATATTTACCATCACCATCTACGGTCTCTATGGCTTTTATCCCGTACTTTAAGCAAAGATTAAAATCATCAGGACCATGGCTGGGTGCACAATGAACAATACCTGTTCCCTGTTCTGTTGTAACAAATCTTGCTTCAAGCATTGGTATGTCATAATCATAACCAAGCTCTAAGAAAGGGTGACTACAAATTGTATCTTTAAAAACTTTACCCTTAAATTTTTTTATTTCTTTGTAACTTTTGATTTCACAATCTTTGATAACAGACTCTAGTAGGGCTTCTGCTACAACTATTTTTTTATTCTTAAAATCTCCTTCTTCACTTAATTCAATTATTAAATAATCTAATGCTTCATTATAAGCTAATGCTTTATTTGCAGGTATAGTCCATGGAGTGGTTGTCCATATAATAACTTCAGTATTTTCTAATTCTTTTATATTTGTTTTTTTAACTGGGAAAGCTGTGTAAATTGTATCTGATTTATGATCTTGATACTCAACTTCAGCATCTGCTAAAGCAGTTTTTTCTACAGTTGACCAAAGTACAGGTTTAAACCCTCTATAAAGACTTCCTTCTTTTAAAAATTTTCCTAGTTCTCTTACAATTTGGGCTTCTGCTCCAAAGCTCATTGTTGCATAATGATTATCCCAATCTCCAACAACACCTAATCTTTTAAATTGTGTTTTGTGAATATCAATCCATTTTTCAGCAAACTCTCTACACTCTTTTCTAAATTCTACTATTGGAACTTCATTTTTATTTTTTTTATTCTTTTTATATTGCTCTTCAATTTTCCACTCAATAGGTAGACCATGACAATCCCACCCTGGAACATATACAGAATCTTTACCATCCATTTGATGGAATTTTACTATTATGTCTTTCAAAATCTTATTTAAGGCTGTACCCATATGAATATTACCATTCGCATATGGTGGACCATCGTGAAGTATGAACTTCTCTTTACCCTTATTCGATTTTCTCAACTCTTTATAAAGATCAATTTTTTTCCAATATTCTAAAATTTCAGGTTCTTTATTCTGTAAATTTGCTTTCATGGAAAAAGCTGTTTTAGGTAAATTTATATCTTCTTTGCTCATATTAACTTTTTTTAGCAACTTTTAAGTCACTTTGAATTTGTTTTTTTAATTGATCAACGTTTTTGAATTTTTTCTCTTTTCTTATAAATTTTGTGAACTCTACTGATAAATACTTATTATAAAGATTTCCAGAAAAATTAAAAATATGCACTTCTAATAAAATTTTTTTTTGATTAAAAGTTGGTCTATAACCAAGATTAGCAATCCCTTTTAGTGATTTATTGGAGTTTTTTTGTTTTACTTTGACAGCATACACTCCAGGCATCGCAATCACATAATCCTTAATATCAATATTACAGGTTGGAAAACCAATTTTTTTTCCTTGTTGCCTTCCTTTTTGAACAATTCCTTCAATTGACCAATTTCGACTTAATAGCTTATTAGTTTTTTTTAATTGTCCTTTTTCTAGAAGAGAGCGGATGTATGTTGAGGAGATAACTTTTTTATTTAAGATTAGTGATTCTGGTTTTACTATTTTGTAATGATATTTTTTTT
>JAOIXS010000060.1 GCA_028225715.1 Candidatus Pelagibacter sp. | reverse complement strand
TAACTTTTCAATCAACTGCTTTAACTGAGTGTCTTTTAAATATAAAAGTTCTTTCATTATGGGTAAGTTATATTGACATATTATAGATACAAAGATAATTTTAGAAAAAAATTTAAATTATTTCTTATATGATACCCTACGATAAAAGATCTGGTAAAATTTGGTATAATAACGAGCTTGTTGATTGGGCTGATGCAAAAATTCATATTTTAAATCATGGATTGCATTATGCTAGTTGCGTATTTGAAGGAGAAAGAGTTTATGACGGATCAATTTTCAAATTAGAAGAACACACTACAAGACTTTTTTATTCAGCTAAAAGAATGGGAATTACAATGCCATATTCAGAAACTGAAATAAATGATGCATGTAATAAAATTATTTCAGTTCAAAATATAAAAGATGGCTATGTAAGACCAATGGCATGGAGAGGCAGTGAAATGATGGCAATCTCTGCACAACAAACAAAAATTCATGTTGCTGTTGCAACCTGGGCTTGGGGTTCTTATTTTGATCCAAAATTAAAAGTTAATGGGATTAAATTAAATATTTCAAACTGGAGAAAGCCACCACCAAATACAATACCATGGGATACAAAAGCATCGGGCCTATATATGATTAATACATTGTCAAAACATGAAGCAGAGCAACAAGGTTATACAGATTCTTTAATGTTAGATCATGAAGGAAATGTTGCAGAAGCAACTGGAGCAAATATTTTTTTTAAAGAAAAAAATGGAGAAATACACACTCCAATTCCAGATAGTTTTTTAGACGGAATAACAAGAAGAACAGTTATTGGGATTGCAAAATCTAAAGGAATTAAAATTAATGAGAGAAAAATTCAACCAGAAGAACTAAAAGATTTTGTTGGTTGCTTTTTAACTGGGTCAGCTGCTGAAGTAACACCTGTATCATGTATTGCAGATAATCAATTCAAAGTTTGTGAAACTATAATAGATTTAAATGAAAGCTATCAAGCTTTAGTTAGAAAAAAATAAATTATTTACTTTTTATTATCTTCAGACATTGCATGATCAATACCTTTTCTTAAATATTCATAACCAGTATACAGAGTTAAAAATGCAGAAAGCCAAAGCAGGATTATGCCAATAGTTTGAGCATTATAATTTTGAAAATTTAAAATTTTATTACCAGTTTCACCAGTTAGTAAAAGAGCTATAGCAACCATTTGTAAAAAAGTTTTTAATTTTGCTAAGTTAGTTACTGGTAATTTAATTTGTCCTCTAGCTAAAAACTCTCTTAAGCCTGAAATTAGTATTTCTCTTGTAAGTATTATAATTGCAGCAATAACCTCGTAATGTTTAATTGTTCCACTCATGACAAGCAATATGAGTGCAGTAGCAACAATAATTTTATCTGCTATAGGATCAAGTAATTCACCCAACTTAGACTCTTCACCCATCATTCTCGCCAACATTCCATCCAAAAAATCAGTAAATGAAGCAATTACAAACAATACGCATGCAGTTAAATCACCATAAAAACCTGGTAAATAAAATGCTAGAACAAAAAAAGGTACAATTATTATTCTACCGATTGTTAAAATATTTGGAATTTTTTTAAGCATAATTATTCGTGAAAAAAGTTATATATCTTTTTTGCAACTTTTTCCTCTACACCTTCAACTGATTTAATCTCATCAAAACTTGCAGATTCTACTGCTCTAGCAGAGCCAAAATGGTTCAATAGTGCTCTTTTTCTAATCGATCCAATACCATCAATTTGATCCAGTAAGGATTTTGTAATTCCTTTTGCTCTCTTTGCTCGATGAGAGGTGATGGCAAATCTATGCGCTTCATCACGTAGTCTCTGCATAAAGAAAAGGGTAGGATCATTCTTATCAAATTTAAATGATTTTCCTTTATAGAAAAAAGTTTCATCACCACTATTTCTTAATTTACCCTTAGCAATAGCAATCATAGGAAGATCTTGTAAACCAAATTCATCCAATACTTCTTTGGCAGATGAATATTGACCTTTACCACCATCAATTAGTATCAAATCAGGTAGAGTTAAATAGTTTCCTTTTTCTAACATTGCCCTTTTAAATCTTCTTGTAAGCACTTCTTTTAACATTGCAAAATCGTCTTGTTCAGCACCTTTTGTCTTGATATCAAATTTTC
>JAOIXS010000006.1 GCA_028225715.1 Candidatus Pelagibacter sp. | reverse complement strand
GATCATCTGTAACTAAAACTTGTCCATCACAATATGCTGAGGCACCAATTCCAATCGTTGGGATATTAATCGTTTTTGTAATTTCTTTTGCTAGAGATCTTTCAATACACTCTAAAACAATTGAAAATACACCAGCTTCTTCTAAGAGCTTTGAATCTCTTAAAATAGTTTTTCTTTCTTTTGTTTCTTTTCCTTTAAATTTAAAATTTGTTGCGGACTGTGGAAGAACACCAAGATGACCCATTACTGGAATTTTATTTTTAATCAAAGTTTTAATTATTTGAATAACTTTTTTACCACCTTCAAGCTTGATAGCATCACACTTTGTTTTAGAGATTATTTTTTTTGCATTTCTTAAAGCTTCTCTTGGGGTTCGGTAAGTGTTATGAGGCATGTCTACTACCATTAAGCTTTTTTTAACACCCATCCTTACGCTTTTAGAATGTTCAATCATCATATCTAATGTCACTTTTTTTGTAGAAGAGAAATTATAAAGTACAAAGCCAAGGGAATCGCCTACCAATACAAGATCGCAGTGTTTATCTATAATAGATGCAATATTCTTAGAGTAAGCAGTAAGACTTATAATTTTAGATTTATTTTTTTTTTTAATAAAGTTAATAATCTTGTTATTCATCTTTTACCATACACCATTATTTTTCATTGATGCCCACGGTTCTTTAATTTCTAAATTTCCTTCTTGCAAGATTTCTATAGAAATATTATCTGGAGATCTCACAAATGCCATATGGCCGTCTCTCGGAGGTCTATTAATTGTATAGCCCATATCTTGAAGTCTCTCACACGTTTGATAAATATTTTCTACACGATATGCCAAATGACCAAAATTACGAGATCCATCACCTAGCTTGTCACCATCCCAATTGTAAGTAAGTTCTAATTCAGCCTTTTCATCACCAGGTGCTGCTAAAAAAATTAAGGTAAACCTGCCTTGCTCACTCTCAATTCTTCTAGTTTCAATTAAACCTAATCCATTACAGTAAAAATTTAATGATTTCTCTACATCAGAGACTCTAATCATGGTGTGCAAATATTTCATAATATCTTGTACTCTATAATAAAATATTATTCTAATTCAATAGTACTTGGAGGTTTAGAAGTGACATCATAAACTACTCTATTAATTCCCCTAATATTGTTAATAATTTGATTAGAAATTGATTGCATGAAACCTTTAGGAAAATCAAAAAAATCAGCAGTCATTCCATCTTCAGATGTAATTGCTCTTAATAAACAAATATGCTCGTACGTACGATTATCTCCCATAACACCAACAGTTTTTACTGGCAATAAAGCAGCATAAGCTTGCCAAATTTTGTCGTATAATCCATGATCTCTTAAGGCTTTAATAAAATAAAAATCTGCCTCTTTTAAAATTTTAATTTTTTCGTTAGTTATAATACCAGGCATTCTTATAGCTAAGCCAGGACCAGGAAATGGGTGTCTAGAGATCAAGTCATTGGATAAATTAAGCTCTAAACCTAATTTTCTAACTTCATCTTTAAATAAAAATTTAAGAGGTTCTACTAATTTTAATTTCATTTTTTTAGGAAGACCACCAACATTATGATGTGATTTTATTTTTGAGGTTTGACTACCTGTAACAGATTTACTTTCAATTAAGTCTGGGTAAAGAGTACCCTGTGCAAGAAATTTAACATTTTTAATTTTTTTAGCATATCTTTCAAATATTTTAATAAATAAATTTCCAATGATTTTTCGCTTCTTTTCAGGATCAGACACATTTGTTAATTTTGTAATAAATTCTTTCTCTGCATTAACATAAATTAAATTAATCTTTAATTTTTTCTTAAAGGTGTTAACTACTTGTGTTTCTTCATTTTTTCTTAAAAGACCATTGTTAACAAAAATACAAGTCAAATTTTTTCCAATTGATTTACTTAACAATTGTGCAACGACACTGCTATCAACACCACCCGACAGTCCACAAATTACTTTGTTGTCACCTACTTGTTTTTTGATTTCATTAATTAATTTTAATTTTTGATCTTTTGAAGACCAGTTTTTTTTAATTTTGCATATATAAAAGACAAAATTACGTAATAAAATTTTACCTTTATCAGTGTGTGTTACTTCAGGATGAAATTGTACTCCATAATAATTATCTTTAGTATTTTCAATTATTGTTAATTTAGAATTTACTGTTGATGCTATAACTTTAAAATTTCTTGGCATTTTTGATACTTGGTCAGCATGACTCATCCAAACATTACTTGTATTATTTTTATTAAAAAAATTATTAGTTAAAATACTATTGGATACTTTCTTTATTGTGGCAAGACCAAACTCTCTATGTTTTGATTTTTTGACTTTACCACCTAACAATTTTGATAATACCTGGTGTCCAAAACATATACCTAGAATTGGAATCCCTAGTATTAAAATCTTCTTATCAAATTTAAATTTATCATTTTCATAAACATTAAGAGGGCCACCCGAAAGTATTATTCCAGCAATATTTTCTTTTGTAATTTGAGTTATTTTTATTTTTTTGTGGCTAACAATTTCTGAAAAAACTCCTAATTCTCTTACTCTTCTTGCAATTAATTGAGTAAATTGAGAACCAAAATCAATGATTAAAATTTTACTTAGATTATTACTAAGACTCATTTTTAGGTTCCAAATTCTCTAAGGATTCTAAAATAGAATTTTTTTTATCACATAATTTATTGCAAATTTTAGAGAAATTATCGGCCAATTCTCTTACTTTAGAGTAATTAGTTCTTTTTAACTCTATTTCCATAAGCATATAGTTTGCTTCTTCATTTTTAGGATCTAGTAAGAGCACAGTATTTATATTTTTTTGTTCTTCTTTTTTATTCTCTTCAAAATTATAAATTTTAGCTAAATACAGATATGAATTTTGATCCTTGGGATTAAAAACAATACTTCTTTGAAATAAAAACTTAGACTCTTCATATTTTTGCTCTTCATATTTATTTTTTCCTTCTTGAAAAAAATTATTTTCTGCTAAAGAATAGCTTCCAAAATTTAAAATTAAAAACAGGACAATTATTAATTTATTTATTGTTCTCATTAATATTTGCTCTCATTTTTTACTTGATCAACATTATGAACCATACTTTCATAAAAACCAGCCTTAGTTATTTTTACAAAATTCGGTTTATTTTTAAGGTTTGGTACTTTTTTTGCACCTAGATATCCCATAGATGATTTTAGTCCTCCGATTAGCTTATAAATTATACTTTTAACATCACCTTTATATTTTACAAAACCTTCTACTCCTTCTGGAACATATTTAGATATATCTTTTTGTTTGGTTTGAAAGTATCTATCAGCTGAACCTTTATTCATTGCTCCAACTGACCCCATTCCTCTAAAGCTTTTAAATAACTTACCATTTTTTTTAATTAGTTTTCCAGGTGTTTCTAGGCTTCCTGCAAATAAAGAACCAATCATTATAGCATCAGCACCTGCAGACAATGCTTTGACTAAATCACCTGAATATTTAATTCCACCATCTGAAATAATTTTTACTTTATTATTTTTAACACCTTTTTTAACAGCAAGTATTGCACTTAATTGTGGTACACCAATACCTGCAACTAACCTAGTTGTGCAAATTGATCCTGGCCCAATTCCAACTTTAACAATATCTACTCCTAATTTTATTAAAAATTTTGCAGCTTCAGCTGTTGCAATATTTCCAGCACATAAAGTTGTTTTGTTTGTTTTTAATTTTTTTATAACTTTAATAATTTCTGCAACTTTTTTGCTATGTCCATGGGCTGTATCAACAACAATTAAATCTACCTTTTCTTTTAAAATAGCTTCTGCCCTTTTAAACTCTAAAGGACCAGCTCCAACAGCCGCACCAACTAATAATTTTAATTTTTTAACTTTTTTAATTTCATCAATTTGTTTTTTAATATCAAGGTTTCTATGAATTACTCCAATACCTCCGGCTTTAGCTATTGCTATGGCCATTTTACTCTCAGTAACAGTATCCATAGCAGAGGATAATAATGGTATTTTTAGTGTTAAATTAGGTGATAATTTTGTGCTTGTATCAACTTCAGAGGGCAAAACTTCTGAGTATTTTGGTGCCATTGTGACATCATCAAAGGTGAGAGCTTCTTTTATAGGATCCATAATCATTTATATATGATTCCCTTCAAAAAAAAAGTCTCTATCTTAAAATTTTACAAATAATAAAACTTTCCTTAGATTCTTTTCTGCTAGACTTAGGTTTAAATACCTTAACTTCTTTGAATAATTTTTTGCCTAAAGCAACAATTTCGTTAAATGATGAGCCTAGAAAAATCTTAGAGACAAATCGTCCTTCTTTAACCAGCATTTCTTTGGAGAAATTCATAGCTTCCATTGCAAGTTCACCTGTATAAATCGCATCTATGTCTTTTATCCCCGTTGTGTTAACAGCCATATCTGAGACAACAACATCAACTTTTGATTTAAAAAAACCTTTTATTGTTTCTTGAGAATCTAAGTCAGTAAAATCACCTTTAATTTGGATTGTATTCTCAATTTCTTCCATCCCCTTTAGATCAATTGAAACTAATCTTCCACTTTTTACTGTTCTTGAAATATATTGAGACCAACTACCTGGTGACGCCCCTAAATCTATTACTGATATTCCATTTTTGAATATTTTAAATTTTTCATCTATTTCTATCAGCTTATATGCTGATCTAGCTCGATAACCATCTACTTGGGATTGCCTAACATAAATATCTCTTTTTTGTTTGTTAATCCAATTTTTAGAAATTCTATTTTTTTTCAATTAATGACCAAACCTTAAACTTTTAGATAAAATCTTATTTTCTAAAGTTTTAATATTAATCTTTACCTCTTTATGCAGTCTCATATCTTTATCAGCATCCCAAATTCCAGATGCAAGATGTATTATACCCAATTTATGATTGGGTAGGTAAGGCTCTACAAAACTTTTTTCTTTTTCATTAAATTTTGGCAAAAGATTACTAACTAACCAGTTACAATTATGTGGCAAAAATTCTGTTTCAAGATCATCAATATAAACCGACATATTAATGGCTAATTGCTCTGATCCAAAAATATTTCCAGCTTTTAATGTTTGTTCTAAATTTTTTTGCCATGTAATCCATCCAACTGAATTTTTTTCTAAAGAAAAAACCCCAATATTAATATGTGGAGCAAAGGCAAGTTTTCGAGCTTTATCTATTCCAATTTTTGATTTTATTGCATGTTTAAAATTTTGAGATTTAATTATTGCTAATTGTCCAAATATCCAATTAACTTTAGACATTATTTTATATCCAGGTGTAAAAGTTTGGGTAATTCCCAATTTTCCATTATCACAGGCTTTAAAATAAAGCTCTATTGAATTCCAATCCCCTACCCAAGCGTCACAATCTATCCACAAGAATTTTTCATAACTAGGAAAATATTTTGGCAAGAAAGCTCTGGATACTTGACTCTTTAACCATTCTCTTCCTTTTACTTTAAATGCTGGAACATCAATATCCCATTCTGCTGATTTAATTTCGTCTACTTTTTTAGATAATATGTTTTTTTGTTGCTCAGATAAACCAGCATCTAAAATACAAATTGCTGTATCTTTGCTTTGTTCAAAGCTTTTAATAGAATCGACTAATTCATTAAGTAATTCAAAGTAATTTGAGTCAGCGAGAGATACAATTACATTTTTTTTCATCTATAGTATGTCTTCAAGATCTTCTTTTGTGTCACTTTCACCATTTAAAATTTTTTGTTTATTAATTTTTTGATAACTGAAGTATCCAATCGGAATTAAGCAAATATAGATTAATCCACAAATAACTAAAACTTTAAATGTGTATATTAATAAAAGTCCAAAAAATAAAACAACTCCAAATAATGCAAAAATTGTCAAATGACGTGGTATGGAAATCTTTTTAAAAGCAAATGTTGGAACTTTACTAATCAATAAAAATGAAATTAAAATAAAGAATGTTGGTACTACTATATTGAAGTTAATATTGATTAAATCTATCTCAGTTAGGTATAATATTAACGGCATCAATACCAAAATTCCACCTGCAGGTGACGGCACGCCTTCAAAGTAATTATCTTTCCATGATGGCTCTGAGTTTGAGCTTACATTAAATCGTGCAAGTCTAAGGGCAACACAAACTACAAAAATCATTGTAAGTAACCAACCAAATTTACCTAGATTATTTAAAGACCAAAAATACATTATAAATGCTGGAGCTACTCCAAAGCTAATTAAATCTGCCAATGAGTCTAATTCTTTTCCAACTAGAGAAGTTCCTTTTAACATCCTTGCAACCCTGCCATCTAATGCATCAAAAATTGCTGCAAAAATAATAGCTATAATAGATAATTCATACTTTGCATCTAATGCAAATTTAATAGAACTTAATCCAATACATACATTAATTAATGTCAGTGCATTAGGTAAAAGCATTCTAGCTTTTTTATCTGATACAATTTTAAAATTATTTTTAGGTTGTTCCATAAGCTACCTTTTAGCTAATAGTGTTTCACCAGCAATTGTCTTTTGTCCTACTTTAACTAACGTTTCATAATTTTCAAAATAAACATCAGCTCTACTTCCAAATCTTATCATTCCAATTCTTTCACCTTGTTGCAATTCTTGATCTTTTGAAGATTCACAAACAATTCTTCTGGCAATTAAACCTGCGATCTGAACAACAATAACTTCTTCTTCATGGCTATTTGTTATCTTGTAATAATTTCTTTCATTGTCTTCACTTGCTTTATCAAGAGATGCATTTAAAAATTTTCCAGGCTTATAAAGTATTTCTGAAATTTTACCTTCACAAGGAGTTCTATTTACATGACAATCAAATACGTTCATAAAAATACTAATCTTAGTGAATTTTCTATCTTCTAGACCTAATTCTTTTGGTCCATCAACCTCATGAACCATTAAAACCTCACCATCTGCTGGACTTGTTAGGTAATTTTCATCGTTAATTGAGATCCGTTCAGGGTCTCTAAAAAAATAATATACCCATATAGATAATACTAGGCCAACTAATCCCAGAAAGGTGCTAAGGAAATATAGAATAATTGTTGCAATAATAGCTATAGCTAAAAATTTGTATCCTTCAGAATGAATTTTTGGGAAAATTTTCTCTAACATAAGCTTATATTTGATAATTTTTTATTAATATGTATATAAAGCACTAAATTACAATTACTAATATATATTATTCATTTATGGCTAAAATAAAGGTTAAAAATCCAGTTGTTGAACTAGATGGGGATGAAATGACTAGAGTCATTTGGGAATTCATTAAAAGCAAACTGATTTTGCCATATTTAGATTTGGATATTAAATACTACGATCTCGGCATGAAAAGCCGTGACGATACAGACGATCAAATAACAATTGATTCTGCTAAGGCAATTAAAGAGCATAACGTTGGTATAAAATGTGCAACAATTACTGCAGATGAAGCTCGTGTTGAAGAGTTTAAGTTAAAAAAAATGTGGAGATCTCCAAATGGAAGTATCCGAAATATTCTTGGAGGTACAGTTTTCAGAGAGCCCATAATTTGTAAAAATATTCCAAAACTTGTTCCAACTTGGACAGATCCCTTAATTATTGGAAGACATGCTTTTGGTGATCAATATAGAGCTACAGATTTTAAGGTCCCTGGTAAAGGTAAAATGGAAGTTAAATGGACTGCAGAGGATGGTAGTGATGAAATTAAATATGAAGTCTTTAATTTTCCTGGACCGGGAATTGCTTTATCAATGTACAATTTAGATAAATCTATAGAGGACTTTGCAAGATCTTGCTTTAACTATGGAATAATTAAAAAATGGCCTGTGTATCTTTCTACTAAAAATACTATTTTAAAGATTTATGATGGTAGATTTAAAGATATCTTCCAAGATATTTTTGATAAAGAATTTAAATCTGATTTTGATAAGCTTAACATCACTTATGAGCATAGACTAATTGATGACATGGTTGCTTGTGCAATGAAATGGAGTGGTAAATATATTTGGGCTTGTAAAAATTATGATGGAGATGTTCAATCAGATACTGTAGCTCAAGGTTATGGATCGTTAGGGTTAATGACAAGCGTTCTTCTTGCACCCGATGGAAAGACTATGGAAGCTGAAGCAGCTCATGGAACAGTGACTAGACACTACAGAATGCATCAAGAAGGTAAAGAAACTTCTACTAATCCAATTGCATCAATTTTTGCTTGGACTAGAGGTTTATCTCACAGAGGAAAATTAGATGGTAATGAAGATTTGATTAAATTTTCAACTACATTGGAGAAAGTTTGTATTGACTGTGTTGAAAATGGATCGATGACAAAAGATTTAGCAATTTTAATTGGACCATCAAGTAATTACTTAACTACTAATCAATTTTTAGATGAGTTGGATGGTCAGCTTAAGAAAAAGCTTAATTAATTAATTTTTTAATATTTTCAAAAGACTCTTCAATTTTATCAGGTAATGTTCCACCAGCTTGTGCAAAATCAGCTCTTCCACCACCACCTTTACCACCAATAACTTCTGAACCAGCTCTAACAATTTTTACAGCATCAAATTTATCTTCTAATGTTTTGGTAACACCTACAGCTAATCCAACTTTATTATCATTGATTGCATAAATTATTACTATTCCTTCACCAATTTCTTTTTTGCCTTCATCAATTAGCTTACGTAGATCTTTAAATGGTAAATCTATTATATTTTGAAATCTAACTTTAAGTCCATTAATAATTTGATCATTGATTTTATTTTTTTCTTTATCTTTCAATATTGAGTTAACAGAAAGTTGATCATACTGTTTATTAAGATCTTTTATTAAGGCTAGTTGATTATTATTTTGAAGATTTGGTTTTCCTCCTAATTCAATAATCTTTGTCTCTAATTCCTTTATAACTGACTCATTCTTTTGATCTGACAGATTAGACAAGTTTTCTTTTTCTTTTAAAAAATCAACTAACTGCGTGTCTCTCAATGCTTCAATTCTTCTTACACCTGCTGCAATTGATGATTGGTTTATAATTTTGAATTTTCCAATGTCAGCTGTATTTACAACGTGCGTTCCTCCACATAGTTCTGTTGAAAAAAATTTACCATTTTCGTCCCCCATAGACAAAACTCTCACTTCATCACCATATTTTTCACCAAATAAAGCTAATGCACCGTTCGTAACAGCTTCTTTAGGTGTCATTATTCTTGTTTTAACCTCTGATTTTTTTTGAATTATTGAGTTAACATAATGTTCAATTTTTCCCATCTCTTCTTCTGAGATAGGTTTCATATGACTAAAATCAAATCTTAATCGATCAGATTGAACTAAAGATCCTTTTTGAGTTACATGCTCACCCAAAACTCTTCTTAATGCTTCGTGTAATAAATGAGTAGCAGAATGGTAAGCTCTAATATTGTTTCTTCTCTGTGTGTCTATTTTTAATTCAACACTGTCTTTTAATTTAACTGAACCTTTTTTAACTTTTCCGTAATGAGTAAATAAATCCCCTATTTTTTTTTGAACGTCAGACACTTCAAATTCAAAAGCCTCATTAGAGATTATTCCAGTATCTGCAACTTGTCCTCCTGACTCACCATAAAAAGGGGTTTGGTTTGTAATTATAATTCCTTCATCATTTTCTTGTAAATCTTGAACCTCTTTATTATTTTTAAGGATCAAAGTGACTACACCTTCTGCTTTGTCTGTAGAATATCCTAAAAAATCAGTTGTGCCTAGGCGATCTTTTATATCAAACCATATTTGATCAACTGAACTATCTCCTGATCCCTTCCAATTTTTTTTTGCTAATTCTTTACTTTCTTTCATTAATAAATCAAACTTATCACCATCGACAGTCAATGATTTATTTTTCAAAATATCTTCAGTTAAATCCAATGGAAAACCAAATGTATCATAAAGTTTAAATGCTACTTCACCAGGTAATATTTTTTCTACTTTCTCTAACTCTTCATTTAATATTTTTATTCCTCTATCCAATAAAACTAAAAACTTTTCCTCTTCTGTTTTTAAAGTTTCTTTAATTAAAGATTGTGCTCTTTCTAACTCAGGATAATTGTTAGACATTTCTTCTAGAAGCGTTTTAAAAATATTATAGAAGACTGGTTTCTTGGAACCTAGTAAATGTGAGTGTCTCATTCCACGTCTCATAATTCTTCTAAGAACGTATCCTCTACCTTCATTTGATGGCAAAACTCCTTCTGCTAATAAGAATGAACTTGCTCGTAAATGATCTGCGATTACTCTAAAGCTAGATTGATTAACTTCATCTACCTTAACGTTTAATGTCTCAGATGCAGATAGTATTAGTTTTTTAAAATGATCTGTTTCATAGTTATCATGTGTTCCTTGTAATAGTGCAGCTATTCTCTCAAGACCCATACCGGTATCCACAGATGGTTTTGGTAAATTTATTCTCTTATCTTTTGAAATTTGCTCATATTGCATGAATACTAAATTCCATATTTCTATAAACCGGTTGCCATCTTCATTTTTAGTACCAGGTAAGCCACCTTCTAAATGATCTCCATGATCATAAAATATTTCAGAACATGGTCCACAAGGTCCCGTATCGCCCATAGACCAAAAGTTATCTGATGTTGATATCTTGATTATTCTATCATCACTAAAACCAGCTATTTTCTTCCAAAAGTTGAATGCTTCTTCGTCGTTATGGTAAACTGTTACATAAAGACGGTTTTTATCAATTCCAAACTCTTTAGTTATTAAATTCCATGCATAACTGATTGCCTCCTCTTTAAAATAATCTCCAAATGAAAAGTTTCCCAGCATTTCAAAAAATGTATGGTGCCTTGGTGTGTAGCCTACATTTTCAAGATCGTTATGCTTGCCGCCTGCTCTTACACACTTCTGTGAGGTTGTTGCTCTTACATAATCTCTTTTTTCTAAACCAGTAAATACATTTTTAAATTGTACCATCCCTGAATTTGCAAACATTAATGTTGGATCATTATTTGGTACTAAATTACTAGAATCAACTATCTTGTGATCATTTTTTTCAAAATAATCTAGAAAAGTTGTTCTAATTTGATTTAGTGTTTTGTCAGCCATATTTTTAAAATACAGCTTTTTTATTTGATGTCTATATAACTGTAAGGGAAAAAAGGCGCTTAAATT
This sequence comes from Candidatus Pelagibacter sp., assembly GCA_028225715.1. Next base: position 37,919 of record JAOIXS010000006.1, on the reverse strand, counting down.
AAGCGCCTTTTAATAATTAAAGATGACTTTACTTTAACTAATTCTTTTTTGATGGTGTAGTTTCTTCTTTGATTTCCACCTTAGGGTCTTCTATTTGATCTTTTGCAGCTTTCTCTGGATCAAGTGGATTTCCCTCAATTTTTTTTGCTATTACTCCAGCTTTTTCTCTTATTGCCATTTCTATTTCTGCAGCAATTTTTGGATTTTCTTCTAGGTAAATTTTAGCATTTTCTCTTCCTTGGCCAATTTTTTCACCTTTGTAAGCATACCACGCACCAGATTTCTCAACTATGCCAGCTTTTGCTCCAAGGTCAACTAATTCACCAACTTTACTAATCCCTTTTCCATACATAAGGTCAAACTCAACAACTTTAAATGGAGGTGCTACTTTATTTTTAACCACTTTAACTCTTGTAGAGTTTCCAATGATTTCATCTCCATTTTTAATTGCACCTATTCTTCTAATATCCATTCTTACAGATGAATAAAACTTAAGCGCATTTCCACCTGAAGTAGTTTCTGGACTTCCAAACATAACTCCAATTTTCATTCTAATTTGATTTATAAAAATCATCATAGTGTTTGTGCTTGAGATTGAACCTGTTAATTTTCTTAAAGCTTGACTCATTAATCTTGATTGAAGTCCAACATGGTGATCTCCCATTTCTCCTTCAATTTCTGCTCTTGGAGTTAATGCTGCAACTGAATCAACTACAATTACTGAAATTGACCCTGATTTAACTAGCGTATCAGCTATTTCTAAAGCTTGCTCACCAGTATCAGGTTGTGAAATTAATAATTCTTCAGTATCTACACCAAGTTTTTTTGCATATACTGGATCTAAAGCGTGCTCTGCATCTATAAACGCACATATTCCTCCAACTTTTTGAGCCTCTGCTAATACTTGTAATGCTAAAGTTGTTTTACCAGATGATTCTGGTCCATAGACTTCAATAACTCTTCCTTTTGGTAGGCCACCTATTCCAAGCGCTACATCTAAGCTTAATGATCCAGTTGAAACTGACTCGACGTCCATTGCTCTTCTTTGGCCAAGTTTCATCACTGATCCTTTTCCAAAATTATCGATAATTTGGCTCATTGCCGCGTCTAAAGCTTTGTTTTTTTCGTTGCCTTCTGCTTGTTGTGCTTTTGTAGATTTAACTACTTTTAGGTTGTTTTTAGTCATTTTATGCCTTTTTTATTAAATAATTAGTGTTCGAATCGTGTGTTAAATGTACACATTTTGTTCTTATTTTCAATAGTTATTTTTTTTATGATAAAATGGCACAATTACTGTATTTTTAAGTAATTACTATTCAGCAAACCAATAGCTTGAAGAAGTTTGAATTGTGAAAGTAAATAATTTCTTTCAGAATCTGCTAGGCTTATTTTTGAACTTAATAAAATTGAGTTTGACTGAATAACATCGAGTGTAGATCTTCCAAGGCCAGTTTCATACTCAACTGTTATCCCTTCGTTTGCAATCTCAGCTGCTTTAACTTGAGAGTTAACCGAATTTAATAAACTTTTTGAAGATTGAAGTGTGGACCATGAGATTGCTACATTGCTGTTATTAGCTTTTGTAGCACTGTTTAATAATAATTTTTTTCTGTTTTGTAGGTTTCGACTTTTGTTCAATGAAGCTCTATTTTTTCCACCTGAATATATTGGCCAAGTAACAGTTGCTTTTAAAATATTTTTATCACGTTCATCATATGATGAGCTCAAATCTTGGGATTTAGAATTCTCATAAGAAAGTTTTGCTGAAGGAGATAAATCAGATCGTGAAATAAGCACATCTTTTTCTGATTGTTCATATTCTAATTTTGCAATAATTAATTCTGGATTATATTTTTTTGATTTATCTATCGCATCACTCAAATTATCTGGAAGCATAAGCTTAATATCAAAATTATTATTCAAGCTATTTATATCTGCAATTGGTCCAATGACATTTTCATAGTTAAGTTTACTAGATATGATTTCATTTTTAGATTGAATAAAATTTGCTTGAGCTCCAGCTAGTGAAGACTCAGATTGAGCTAAATCAGATAAAGTAATTTGACCTCTTTCAAGTCTGGCTTTATTAGTTTCAACTTGTCGCTCTAACAAACTAAGATTACTTTGATTAATCTTTAATTTTTTATTAGCTAATACCAATCCTGAATAAGCTTCAATTGCTTTTAATAAAACTTCTTGTTCTTTTTTTAATAATTTTACTGCCGCAAGCCTAATTCCAATTTGATTTTTTTGAACATCAGCATTTCTACCAAAGTCTATCAATGTTTGTTCAATTTTTATAGATTGGGTAGAAGGATCAACATCATTAACTGACTGTTCAACACCAGATCTATTAGTCAATTTACTTGTGTCTTCTTGACTTTTACTTCCAGAGATTGTGACAGTGGGCAAGTAATTACTTTTTGAAATTTTTAAATCTTCTTCAGAAATATTGATATTTTCTCTTTCTGCATTTAAGTCAGTATTGTTTTTATAAGCCTCTGTAAGGGCTTCAAATAAAGTTACCGCTAATACCTGCTGATTTAAAAATAAAACTGAGAATAGTATTAAAATTATTTTTTTCATTATTTCTTAAATTTTATCTTTTCGATCTGATGATTGCTATTTAAATTCATTATAACTGAAGAGCTTTTTATCGCATCTTTAAACATTTGTTGAGTAATTCTTTGATAAGTCTGCATAAAATTTATTACATCTCCACTACTCATAATCTTTAGGTTTTTTTTGTTTTTTGTTTGAATCCAGAGTTTTCTCTCTTGTTTTAGTCTCCATTCTCTTAATAAGTTAAAGTTTTTAGCCTTTAAATATAGCAATCCATCTAATTGTTTAAATAAGGTTTTATATTTAGTTTTTAATTGATTATTAACATGGTTTCTCCATTTAGCTCCTTGATCATAAACTTTTTCAAGAGAATTAATTGGTTTTTTAAGCTGACTGTTTAATTGGGGTCTTGCTCCAACACACCAACCTTCAAAAATTACTACATCGGGCTTTGTTTTAATCTTATACCATAAGCTCTTTTGACACCTATCATCTATTGCTTTATTGAATGTTGGAATTTGCAAACTTTTAAAATTTTCATCTTTAATCTTTTTAAAAAAATTGAGCATTAAATCTACATCGTGAGTTCCTGGTACTCCTCTCGTCATTAATAAAGGGTGTTTATTTTTAGATAATAGCTTTCTATCTTTTCTTGTTTTATAAAAATCATCAATGGAAACCTTAAAAACATTTAACTTAAAATATTTTTTTAAGATTAAAGTTAAAATAGATGAAATGGTTGTTTTGCCTGATCCCTGTCCTCCTGCTAAACCAATTATTAATGGTTTTTTTTTGTTAACTTTTTTTGCTATCCAAAAACTAACAGGAATTAAAAAAGATTTAATCATCTTATCTTTGTTTTTAAATTTATCCCTCTTAGTTTCCTGAGATGATATAAACTTAAAATAATCTTTTTTTACTTTATTAAAACAATCATTAACTTCTTGCATATAAAATTATTTTTTATCAAGAGGATGATTTTGACCATCATTCACAGCCACATCTTTTAAATCAAAAGTATTTATTTCATCTATGCAACCAAGATTAAATCCTGTCATAGCTGGATTGGCTCTTGGGTTATGATGTGTGTAAATCCCACAATTAGAACAAAAGTAATGTTTTGCGATTTTTGAATGGAATTGATAAAGTGTTAATTTATCTTTACCTTTAATAATTTTAAAGTCCTCATTCTTAACCATAGACATAATCGCTCCTTTTCTCTTACAAATAGAACAATTGCATTTTAAAACTTTTTCTAAATTATCAGGTACATTTATCTCTGCTTCTACTTCTCCACAATGACACTTTAGTTTTTTCATTTATATTTCTCCTTTATCCTTTACATTAATCTCAAACATTACCTCATTTCTTCTGTTCATTGGTAGTGTAAAAGGTCCATTATAAGTTGCTTTAATAGGTGGGCTCAAAATTGACATATCATCTTTTTTTAATTCATTTTCTAAAATGCTTTTATGTTTAATAAAATTTTTATCAGATGTTCTTCCTGAATATATAATGGCTGCATAATAACCACCTTTAATATTTAGTATTTTAACATCTGGATTAGATGGGCTCGGTATGTTTTCTTTATTAAATCTTGAAGGTAAATAAAATTGCATGGTCATATTTCCTTTTTTTTCTACTTGGGTAACTGGTGTTGTCATCTTAATTTCTTCATTATCCACATTATTACCAGAGATATAATTAAATAATTTTCTAAAACTACTACCTTGATTTGACATATCTGTTTCAATAGCTAAACGATCAGAATATTTTCTGATTTCATAAACTTCATTTTTTTTCACTACTTCGTAATTTGCCTCTTCATAAGCCATACCATTGGAAGTTATAATTAAACCAAGAATTATAATCGATAGAATTTTTTTCATTTTGATATGGGGATTAAACTATCTCTGGTTGAAGTTATCCACAAGAGCACAAAATGTAGTTTCAATGTTCACGTTTTGATTCACCTTTGATTCAGTTACAGACTCAAAATACAACCTATTGCGTGCACTGTTTAACTGGTCTATAAGTAAGAACAAAACAAGAACATGAAATTAACTATTCCCTTTTATCTACATAAAGCTGGAGCTGGCTTTCCCTCTCCTGCAACAGATTATATTGAAGAAGATGTGGATCTTAACGTCCATTTAATCAAAAATGTTCCTGCAACTTTTATCATTAGAGTTCAGGGAAAATCGATGACTGATGTTGGTATTTATGATGGTGACTTATTAGTTATTGATAGAAGTTTAAAACCTAAAAACTTTTCAACAGTAGTTGCAAATGTTCATGATGAGTTAGTTGTTAAAAGTTTTGTTAGATCTAAAGATGAACAATTTTTAACATCTGGTTCAAAAAATATTGAAGATAAAATAATTATTGGAGATGAATCTGAAGTATTTATCTGGGGGGTTGTGACTTATGTCATCCATTCAACGTACTAAGAAAATAGCATTAGTTGATTGCAATTCATTTTATGTTTCCTGTGAAAGATTATTTAACCCTAAGATTAGAAATAAGCCTGTAATTGTTTTATCCAACAACGATGGTTGTATTATATCAAGATCAACTGAAGCAAAAGCTCTTGGCATTAAAATGGGAGAACCTTATTTTAAAGCTAAAGATATAATACTTAGAAATAAAGTTTATGTATTTTCTTCAAACTATTCCTTGTATGGAGATTTATCTAGAAGAGTAATGAGAACTTTAAAAAGATTTAATCCAGTCTTAGAAATATATTCTATTGATGAGGCTTTCTTAGATTTAACTAATTATCCTGATGATGAAATTGAAGATGTTGGAAAAGAAATTAGAAGTATTGTTTTACAATGGACAGGGATACCTACAAGCATTGGTATCGCAAAAACAAAAACTCTTAGCAAGATTGCAAATCATATAGCTAAGAAAAAACTATCTGGTGTAACCAACTTAATAGGTATTGAAAATATTGATCCACTATTAGAAAAAATAGATATCAATGATGTATGGGGTGTTGGTAGGCAAATGACAAAATTTTATCAACAGAATGGAATTTACAATGCTAAACAGTTAAAAAATATGTCAAACACTTGGATTAAAAAAAGTTCTAACGTTTTAAGTTCTAGAACTGCGTTAGAGCTTAGAGGTATTCCTTGTATTCCATTAGAAACTAAAACTTCAAAAAGAAAAAGTTGTGTAGTATCAAGATCATTTGGTACTAGGGTTGAAAAATTTCAAGAATTGCAAGAAGCTGTTGCGAGTTACTGTTTAAATGCTTCAGAAAAAATTAGATCAGAATTTTTAATTGCAAAATCAATAACAGTATCTGTTAGAACAAGTCCTTTTCAAAATAGAGGAGTATATTATTCAAATGCCAAAACTATAGATTTTCCAATAGCTACAAACAATAGTATTGAAATAGTTAAAACTGCTTTAGTGGCGCTGAATGAAATTTTCATAAATGGATATAGATATCAAAAAGCAGGAATAACATTAACTGGCTTAACTGGTTCAGATGGCAGTAAAAATTTATTCTCTTCAGAAAAAGATGAGAAAATAAAAGGCTTAATGAGATCTATTGATAGTACAAATTATAGATATGGAAGATCAACACTGAGTTTAGCTAGTGCTGGAGTTAACAAGAAGTGGAATATGAAAAGAGAGCACTCCTCCAAGATAGATACAGCTGATTTTCATTCACTACCAACGATTAGAGCTAATTAAAAAGGTAAAACTATAAACTTAATTAAGCTTTAAATAGCTTATCTGATAGATTTTGTAAATCTTCACCCCAAAACACATCTTTTTGGATACGCTTAAAGTCTAAGTCAAACACTGTCGACATTGCTGATGCATAAACTGATCTAGCATCAATTGTTGCGTTAAGATCTCTACCATCATACATTTCTTTTCTCTTTAGCCCTGGCCAATCAGTATGAACTTGGCTTTTCTTTAACAAACCACCTGCCATAAATATTGCTGTTCCATAACCGTGCTCTGTTCCATTTCCACCATTTTGTTTTATTGTTCTTCCAAACTCAGTAACTGTTAAAATAATTGTATCATTATAAGCTTCTTTAAGATTCTCTTTTAAATTCTTAATAATATCATCCATTTCAACTAAACATTTTGTATGGGTACCATCTACTCCACCTTGTGCAGCGTGAGTATCAAAGCCATTAACTTCAAATACAGCAACTCTTGGGCCATCTGATTTTCTTAAATATACCGCAGCTTGTTTTGCGAGATTTTTATTTTTTCTTTTTCCACGACCTGATGAACCATCCATCATTTGCTCATCTTTTCTTTTTTTGATGTAATTCATCATTTCTAAAAGTTCATCTTCAGAACTTTCAGCATAAACTGATTTTAAAAGATCCAAAGTTTCTTTTCGTGGAAGTCTTCCACTAGCTGGAAAATAATTATTATTTTTTGGAACACCTCTTAGTAACAATGGCATTGGTAGTGAAAGTGCCAGTCCATCGCCTTGAAGTTTTGCAAGATTCATAGCTCTACCAACCCATCCTGTTTTTTCTTTATAAGCAACTCTTCCTCCAGTCTCCATTAAATTTTGACCTTCAAAATGTGATCTTTGTGTATAGGGAATGCTGGTTGCATGGACTATTGATCCCGTGTTCTCTTTCCAACACTCATTAAATCCTTTTAATCGTGGATGTAATGCAAAATCGGAATTAAGTTTAATTGTATTTTCAATTAGAATATTTTTTCTTCTCTTTTCAAAATTTTTATCTCCAATTACTGGAACTGCACAAAGACCATCCATTCCTCCACGCAACATAATAACTACTAAGTTTTTTTTCTTTGATGCAGTTGCTAAAGCTGGAAGATTAAATCCTGCTAAAAATAAAGTTGTAGCAGAACCTTTTAAAAAATCTCGTCTTGATATCTTCATGCTCTTAATACCTCTGGTAGATTGAACAAAATCATATGTTTTTCTTCATTACTCTTAGCTTTTGATACTATCTTTAATATTTTATCTGGATTATCAAAATTTGTTCGTATAATTTTTTCATGAATCTTGTCATCTAATTGATCTTTAATTTTATATTTAAAAAAAGCTTCTTTAGCATACATCAATCTTCTGATTATTAATTCAGTAGACAACCAATCAGTTGAGATATCAGAGTATCCGTTGGGTTGTTGTGATCTGTATGGATGACATCCTATATCTTCTAAGCGCCAGTCAGATTCTCTTAAATTTTGAGCAACAGGATAACCTAATTGAAATTTATCCATCATTTTTTCTGGAACAGGATAAGCATATCCAGCACCTGACATATTTATTACTTGTAACCACCAATTTTCAGGATTTTGGAATTTTTGATATTTATCATTATATTCAAAGGCGACTTTAATTGCAGCTTTGTGTACCTCCGGTAGATATCCATCGGACTGTTCCCATGCTTTTATAATTGGAGTAATCATATCTTTTGTTGGATTATCGGTGATCAAATATCTACATAACTTTGTTGCAATAAATTCTCTACATGAGAGGTGATTTACTAAATCTTTAATTGCAATTTTTAAACTTTTTCTACCTCTTTTATACTCTTTGCCTAATACATACTTTTTGCCAGGCTCATGTCGATCTGACATAAATCTTACATCTCCACCTTGGTCTTTAGTTTTTGTCCACTTAGGTCTCCAGCCAGTCATTATCTTTGCAAGCTCTTGTACGTCTTCTTGAGAATATCCTCCTTTAGGAGATATTGTGTGAAGCTCCATTAATTCTCTTGCATGGTTTTCATTAAGCGTTGCTGGTTTTTTTTCTTTTCGTCTCCATTCTTGCATAGCGCTCTCTGACTTTGGACCAATATTATCTTTATTATCTAAATGCATTATCATTGGCCATGCAATGGTTGCTTCTGTGGCCATTGTTTCAAAAGTTTTGTCCATGTTATTTCTTATGAATTCTCTTTGATAAGCCCCAGTTGAATATTGATGCAGTCTTTGTGTTTGACTTATTGTGAAATGATTAGTCCAAAAATACCAAAGTTTAGCAAGTACAGGGTTATTACTTCTCACTCCTTCCGCATGTCTTATACAAATTTCATTGTTGGGCCAATATTTCCCACCCGTATCATACTCTAGTTGTTTCTCTGCTCTCTCAAAACCTTGAGGATCATTTTTAAATTTTTTTCTTAAAGTTGTATTTTCTTCAACTCTTTGGGTAATCCAATATTTTCTCATTTCTTTTTCAGAAAAAACATATTTACCTTTCCAATTTAAATCAGGAATTGTTTCTACTTGTTTTTGAGCCCAACTTAATGGGTCTAATGGCACTTGTTCACCAGGTTTTAATCCAAAAGCTACTTTTCTAAAAAAATTTTTCATTTAATTTTTCTACACTCCCAATATTTTCTAAAGAATTATTATATTCTATAATATTTTCTCTTTTAGATAAAATTATAACTGATAGCATCATAAAAATAACCACTATAACTGGCATTAATGTGATTACTGATATTTTTCCTATCACTAAAAATAAATAGGTAATTAAAAATAATATAGATCTAATCAATAGTATCATTTTAAAAACAGCTATAATTAATAGTGAGTGTTTTAATAAGTTAATAAAACTCATTTTCGATGGACCAAAAGATCTTTTACCTCTTATTGATGGGATAGATTTTCTATCTTTAAATAATTTAGCAACTGCACCTGAAAAACTACTCCATGTTGCTTTTTCTTTTATCATTTTATTAACTGCAAATTTAGGTAAACAAATAAAATTACCAAACTTAATAGATTGTCCGGTGAAAACAAAAGTTAAATATTTATGTAAAAGGTAGCAAAGTTTAAAGAAAAAACCTTCAGATCTTTTTATTCTATTAGCTGTAATAACTTTATCAGGATAATCATTTACTTTATTAATAAGTAGAGTTATTTCTTCTGGTCTATCTTCGCCATCTCCATCCATTGGAATTACATAATCATAATCTTCATACTCAGCAATATATCTTAACCCAGATGCATTACATCTAGCATGTCCTCTATTTTCTTTCATATTGATTATTTTAATGGACTTAAGGTTGTTGAAATTAAAATTATTAATGGATCTTTCTTCAGTAGAGCAATCGTTTACAATTATAACTGAAAATTCATGGGTTAAGTTATTAACTTGTAAATCCAAATCTTCTAAAAGTTTAAAAGCTGACTTCCAATCATTATATATAGGGATTAAAATTTTTATTTTGCTCATCTATTTCCTACACAAATATTATCGATGCAAATAAATTTCGACAATGACTTAAGTTTATCTTTTGTAATCAATCCTTCCCAAACTGGTCTAGGGTTTAGGTGATATGATAAATTTCCAGCATGCCATTCATCACCAAGCACAACATTTATTGGCAACTTGTGATTTTGCTTCCATAAGTATTCAGTTTTAATTGCTATTTCTTTACCTAAATAATTTGTTCTTTTATCTGTTTCTGTAATTGAAATATAGGCATAAGCAAAAGGTGAAAAAATAAACAAAATTAAAAATGTTGATATAAATCCATTTAATTTTTTAAGATTTATTTGTGCTTGAAAAATATAGACAATTAATACGCCAAAAAACAAATAGAATGGAGTCATCCACATTGTTCTTATTTTGGACCCTGTTAACGTAGAGGTTAAGAACAATAATCCAATTGGAATTAAGTTAATAAATAACAAGAACAATAATTTCTTATCTTTTAAAGTTACTTTTAACTTAATTTTTTTTATTAAAAAAAATGACATTAAAAAAAATGGAATTAGTATTCCAATTTGTTTACCTAAAAATATTAAAGGGTAAGTTATATGATCTAATAAACTTGAGTTTTCCAGCCCTGTTCTGGCTAGCCCATATGTAATTGTAATGTAATCGTTATTAGCTAGCCAAATTAAATGAGGAACCAACAAAATAATAAAGACCTCTAAAGATATTAGATATTTGAAATCAAATTTTTGATATTTTTTTATAAAAATTATATAAAAAAATAATAAGTCTATTGATATTAAAAGATAAATAAAAAGATATTTTGATAAAAAACCTATAGCTGCAAAAAGTCCAAGCAAAAAACAATCCTTAAAGTTTATTGCTTTTTTATCAAATAGTTTCCACGAATAATAAACACATAATGACCAAAAAGGTAATTGGCAAACATTCACATTAAACTCAGGTGTTGTAAAATTATAGAAATAAATGCCCTCTAAAAGAAGTACCGATATTAAACTTAAAGTTTTATTTTTAAATAATTTTTCAGCAAATTTAAAAACAATAATAAATGCAGTTACTACAAACAATTGACTTAATAAGTAATAAGCCCAATCCTGCGATCCAAAAAGTTGGTAAATAACTTCAGAAAAAAATGCACTTGCTGGTGGATGTTTATTAAATCCCCAATCTAAATTACCTCCCCAGGCCAAAGCTTCAATTGTATCAAGTGGTAAATTATTATTTGTTAATGCTGGAACTAATGTCCATAAAATTAAATGAATTATAAGAAAACTATAAAACAATTTATTTATATTGTTTTTATTGATTAACATTTCATTGATTTTATATGAATTAAGCTTGCTTGACACGTATTAATTGCTGAATATACTCCGGCCACTAAATTTATTCATATGCCTAAAATCTCAAAATCATCTACTAAAAAACCAACAGCTAAAGCAAAAAAAGTTGCTGTTGCAATCAAAAAACCTACTAAAGTAATAAAAAAGATTAGTGCCACTGAAAACAAAGTAAAGGCAATGATTAAAATTTCAAAAACATATATCCCAAAGGATACTGAAAAATATATGTGTGACAAGCACTTATCTTTTTTTAAGATAAAACTTACTGAGTGGAAAAAAGAATTGGTAAAAGCAAATAATGAAGCTCTTTACCATGGGTCAATGGATGACAATAGTGTATCAGCAGATATTGTAGATCAGGCAAGTTCTTACACAGATAAAACTGTAGAAATGAAAGCAATCAATAGACAAATAAAATTAATTTCTAAAATTGACCAAGCTTTAATAAGAATAAAAGATAAAACTTTTGGATTTTGTGCAGAAACTGCTGAACCAATTGGATTAAAAAGATTGATGGCAAGACCAGTTGCTCATCTTTGTATTGCTGCTCAAGAAAAGCATGAAAAAGATGAAAAAGTATTCGCTGACGATTAAGGTCTAAATATATTTCTTAATTAGCATCAAGAACAGCATGTAAAAATTGTTTAGTTCTTTCATTTTGTGGATCATCAAATAATTGTTCTGGGGGTCCTTGTTCAAATATTTTACCTTCATTAAAAAAACATACTCTATCTGATATTTCTCTAGCAAAACCCATCTGGTGTGTAACCATAATCATAGTAAGATCATGCTCTTTGTTCAAAGATCTAATTACATTTAAAACTTCACCAACAACTTCTGGATCTAATGCGGATGTAATTTCATCTAAAAGCATAACCTTTGGTCTCATTGCTAAGGCTCTAGCTATAGCAACACGTTGCTGTTGACCACCTGATAATCTTGAAGGATGTTCATCTTTTTTATCTGATAATCCTACTAAATCTAATAAATCTAAAGCTCTTTCTTCAGCTTCTTCTTTTTTCATACCCAATACTTCAACTGGTGCCTCAATACAATTTTGTAGAGCGGTCATATGAGGGAAAAGATTAAATTGCTGGAATACCATTCCAATTTTTGAACGTCTTTCTCTTAAATATTTTTCATTAGCAAAAACAAGTTTTTCTTTTTCCATCATATGGGTTAAAGGTTCGCCATCTAAATGAATTATACCTTGATTAATTTTTTCTAAAGTCATTAAAACTCTTAAGACAGTAGTTTTTCCAGATCCAGATGGACCAATAATTGAAACCATTTCATTTTTTTTGATTTCTAAATTAAGCTTATCTAAAACAACAAGGTCTCCATATTGCTTTGTAACATCAGAAAACTTCACTAATACATCATCAAAATTTTTTTTATCTTCCATTTAATTTTTTACCTTTCCTTGAGCTTTATTTACTGATCTTTCTAATCTTCTAATACCCATAGCAGCTGGAATAGAAAGGGCTAAAAAAATAATTCCGACTATAGTATATGGCTCTAAATAACGATAGTGATAACCTCCTACAGCAGTTGCTGCATGAAATAATTCTGCAACACCAATTGTTGAAAGTAGTGGTGTGTCTTTAAAAATCCCAACTAAATAATTCCCCATTCCTGGGATTGCTATTGGAAAAGCTTGAGGTAAAACTATTCTTCGATAGGTATACAAGGTTGTAAAATTTAAAGCTCTACAGGCTTCCCATTGTGTTTTTGGGACACCCTCTAATGCACCTCTATATACTTCTGAAAGATAAGTTCCAAAATGTAGACCTATAGTTATCATTGCACAAACCCAAGCTGACAATGTAATTCCAAATTGTGGACCTACAAAATAAACAAAAAATAATTGAATAAGAAGAGGTGTTGAACGAATAAATTCAATAATTTCTCTAACAATTATATTTATAAATTTATATGGAGTTCTTTGACCTAATAAAAATAATAAACCTACAACAGCTGCAATAGCATAACCAATGCCTGCTGCCATTATTGTATTTAGTGTCGCCCACAACATTTGGGGTAGAATTTGAAAAGCAAAATCCCATTTCCACTCTGCGTTCATTATACTTTCCCTCTTCCAACTTTTCTTGCAGCAAGAACTTCTAACCAACGTAAGAATGGTACTAGAAAAAATCTAGAAATTATATAATAAATTAAAAGTGCGGTACCAAAACATTGAGCTGATAACCAAGTGATTGCATTAATTTGTTTTGCTTCAAAAGTTAAATCAACAACAGTTACTAATGCAACTAAAGCTGTTGCTTTTAAAAGCTCTACAGTTAAATTTGCAGCAGGAGGAAGTATAATTGGAAAAATTTGAGGTATAATAATATTTTTCATTCTTTTAAAAGGACTAAAATTTAAAGCATGAGCCCCTTCCCACTGTCCTTTAGGTACTGCTAATATTCCACCTCTAACAATTTCTGCTCCATAAGCTCCAAAGTTCATTCCTATTGCAACAACTCCAGCAGTAAATGCCTCTAGTGAAATACCAAAAAAAGGCAAGACATAATAAAACCAGAACAGCTGAACTAATAAAGAAGTTCCTCTAAAAAATTCTATATATACTGTTGCAACACCTTGAATAACTGAATTATTAGATACACGCATCAACCCAAAAATTATAGAGATAATTACATATAAAATGGTTGCACAAACTAACACTTTAAGTGTAGTGACCGTCCCTAATAGCATTGTAGATCCATGCTCAGCTAAAAATGAAAAGTAACTCACGTTTAAAAACCTTTATTAAATTTAAAAAAAAATCAGGCGACTTTTATTCATCGCCTGATTAAATCAATTTATTATTTATACTACTTAGTTGAACAAGCCCACTCAGTACTCATTTCAGGAGGTGGTAGTTGAGCTTTATCATACCCATACTTACCAGCTCTTTCTAACATAGTCGCTGGGTTTGCCATAACTTTTGCTAATGCTATATTAAAGTTATCTCTAAATTCAACATCAGTTTTTCTAAAACCAATACCAACTACATTTAAAGTTTCTTTAGGCATTAATTTAGGATCAGTTACTTCAAATGCACCACCTGTTTTTTCTTCATGCTCTTTTGCACCAAAGAAAGTTTGTACAGCAACATCTGCTCTTCCAGCTTTCATTGCAGCTAGAATTCCAACTTCACCTTCAACTAACATCATTTGACTTTCAGGAACACCATACTTTTTAGCAGCTTCAACTGTGTTAAAACCAGCACCAGTTACAAGTTTTGCACCAGTGCTAATGACATCTGCATAGTTATTAATTCCTTTTGGATTTCCTTTTGGCACTAACATTGCATCACCAAACACACCTATTGGGTCTGAGAAATTCATGTTCGCACATCTACTTTTAAGAATGTACATACCACCAGTTACCATATCTGAACGATTTGCATTTATTCCTGGAATCAATCCAGACCATTCAAACACTTTAGTTTCATGTTCTGTAATTCCCATTTCTTCAAGAACTGTTAAAGCAATCATGTTAACAAATCCTAAAGCTTCACCATTATCTCCAGCATAAGCCCACGGTACAGCGGTACCAAAACCAAGTCTTAACTTGTGACCACCTTCTAGTTTACTAGTTAACGTTTCAGCGCTAACTGCAGAAATACTAAAAAGAAGTACAAGAGAAACTCCAATCGATTTTAAAAATCTATTCATTTTTTTTCCTCTATTTAAGTTTATTTTAATAATTAAAACAAAATTGAAGTTGTTTGTACACCAAAAAAGTAAATGCAACTTAAAGTTGCTTAATAAAATATTTTTATTAATTAATTATCTTAACCTTATCACCTAAATTAATTTCACCATCATCAAGTACCGTTAAATAAATTCCCATTTCAAAATGATTATAATTTTTTTTTAATGATTGAAGTAAATTTAGAGAATTGTCATCTGTTGTTGGTTTTAAATTAATTGCAACACATCTTGGAATATTTTTCTCAACCTTAAAGGAAATGTTATTAATCTTTATAGTTTTTCCTATCCATTCTCTTTCCTTCCAAGGCTTAATCCCATCAATACATATATTTCCTCTAAATCTAGATATTTCAACTTTTTCATTTATTTTTTTTTGGAAATCATCGACGCTTTGTATGTTTATAAGTGAGACTGAATTAACAAAATCAACTTTATTTGAAATTGATGTATCAAAAAAAGGAAGCTCTTCATTTTTCATTAAAACTATTGGTTCCTTCAAAGAGCTTTCTAATTCTATAATCTTATTTGAAAGTAATTGACGTTCACTTAATTCATTTATATCGATTGTTAAAATTTTTTTACCTTTAGAGGTTAATGTTAAGCTATTTTCCTTATACAAAAAATTATACTTATTTAAAACTGGAGAATTTTTAAGAGTTAAAACTTTATTCCATTTACCTTTTCTCTCCTCTGGGCTTTTTTCAAATAGTTGTGCTTTATCTAAGTTAAGATTTTTGGCAAATGCAAAAATTCGATCTCCTATAATTCCGATATCTTTTTTAATTTCACACTTATCAATAGTTTGAAATGATACAGATTTGACTGGACAATAATTTATTGAAGAAATAGTTGCGCTCATATAATATTTTTAAATAATATGCCTAAATTGTCCTCAAATCAACTTCAAGAGTATCATGATAATGGCTATGTGGCTCCAATAGAAGTCTTAACTAAAGATGAAGCATTTGAGATAAGAAAAGAAATAGAAAATATTGAAACTAAATGGCCTGATGAATTAAAAGGAGCTGGTAGAAATTATGTACATATGATTTCTCCCATACTAGATGAAGTTTGTCATAATTCTAAAATGTTAGATGCTGTTGAGAGCATAATTGGAAAAAATATTCTTATCTGTGGAACAACTTTGTTTATTAAAAACCCTTATGAAAAAGGATTTGTAAGTTTTCATCAAGATGCAACATATATTGGATTGGAACCACACAATTGGGTAACTGCATGGTTGGCAATAACTGATGCTAATGAAGAAAACGGTTGTATGAAAATGTGGTCTGGTTCACATAAAGATAATATCAAACATCATGAGCAAAAATATGATGAAGGTAATTTATTAACAAGAGGTCAAACAGTTGAAAATGTTCCTTTAGATGAAACAACTCCTTTAGTTTTAAAAGCAGGGCAAATGTCATTGCATCATCCAACAATAGTTCATGGTTCAGGGCTAAATAAAACTAATGATAGAAGAATTGGGTTTGTGGTTCAAAGTTATATTGGCAGTAATGTAGATCAAGTTTTAGGTAAAATGTACGTCCAGCAAGCAAGAGGAAATGATACTTTCAAGTACCATCAACATACTAAAAGACCAAGTAGCCTTATGAACTCAAATGATATTGAAATAAGGAAAAAAGCAAATGACGATCTTCAAAGAATTTTTTATCCTGGCTCTGTTAAAAAAGGAAATTTTTAATTATAGTTTTGGTATCTTGGAGCCATTTTTTAAAAGATCATAACCCTTTATAACAGCTTCTCTATTTGCGATATTTAAATACCATCTTGTTAAATTTTTATAATTGTTAAGTCCAATATCATGCCATTCATGTCTTGCTAGCCAGGGCCAAGTTGCAATATCTGCAATTGTATAATCATTACCTGCTAAGTATTTTGATGAAGACAATCTTTCATCTAACTCACCATATAATCTTTTAGCAATTTTAAAAAATCTCTCTTCTCCAAATTGACTTTTACCAGGATTATAATGATGAAATTGATGATGCTGTCCTAACATTGGTCCAATAGTTCCCATCTGCGCCATTAACCACTGGTTAATAACATTACGATCTTTAGCTTCATAAAATTTATTATATTTATCTGCTAAATACATAAGGATCGCTCCAGACTCAAAGACTGATTCTTGATTTTCATGATCTACTATTACAGGTATCTTTCCAAAGGGGCTTATTTTTTTAAAATCAGGTTTTAATTGCTCATTTTTCGACAGGTCAACTGCTGTAACTTTAAAATCACAACCTATTTCTTCTAATAATATGGTTATTTTTTTTCCATTTGGAGTATCGGCGGTATATAGCTCTATCACTCTTTAACGCCTAGTCTGCTTTTTACTGTTTTAGATGAAGTAGTAAACTCAAATCTATATTTCTCATCTGGCTTAGCATATTTAAAACAACCTCTTGCAGCTAGTGCACCCTCATGAAAACCTGAAAGTATCAGTTTAAGTTTTCCAGGATAAGTACAAATATCACCAATAGCAAAAATACCTTCTTTATTTGTCTCAAAATTTTCTGTATTAACAGGTACTGTCTTTTTATCTAAATTTAATCCCCATTCAGCAATCGGTCCTAGTTGCATTATTAATCCAAAAAAGCCCAAGACATAGTCAGTTTTAATTTCTTTTATACTTTCATCATCATGTTTAATCTTAATACTTTCAACTTTTTCATTACCATTTACTGAACCTAGTTGATATTTTGTATGAACTTCTATTTTACCTTCATCTTTTAATTGGTTAACTTTATCAATACTTGCTTGCATTCCTCTAAATTCATCTCTTCTGTGTACCAATATAACTTTAGATGTATTTGAAAGTTCTATTGCCCAATCTAATGCTGAGTCACCTCCACCAAAAATGGTAACTGTTTTATCTTTAAAGATTTTTTTGTCTTTAATTGAATAAAGTATTTGTTTTTCTTGATATTTTTCAATTTCTTTTGTTGGGAATTTTCTTGGCTCAAAAGAGCCTACACCTGCTGCAATAATTATGCTTGATGCTTCAAATTCCGTTCCTTTGTTTGTTTTAATTAACCATTTTTTTTCAACTTTTTTAATTTCTTCTACTCGCTCATTTAAATGAAAATTTGTTTTAAACGCTTTTATCTGTTCAATTAAGTTTTTGGTTAATTCTTCTCCAGTGCATTCAGGAACGGCAGGAATGTCATAAATAGGTTTGTCTGGATAAAGTTCAATACACTGCCCACCTATTTTATCCAAATTATCTACTACTTCACACTTAAGGCCAATTATTCCTAATTGATGAACGCAAAATAATCCAACTGGCCCTGCACCTATTATTAAAGTATCTGTTTTAATCATTTAACCTTGTTTTGATGGAATGCTAACTGTTAACCCATCTAATTCATCTGAAACTAACACTTGGCAGCTTAGTCTACTGTTCTCTTTTGGTTCGAATGCCATATCTAACATATCTTCTTCACCATCTTCTTTTTTTGGAAGTTTATTAAACCATTCTTCTTTGACATAAACATGGCAAGTAGCACAAGCCATTCCACCACCACAATCAGCATCAATTCCAGGAATATCATTTTGAACAGCACCTTCCATTACACTCAACCCATTAGAAACTTCTATGGTATGAGACTTTCCACTATTTTCAATGTAGGTAATTTTAGGCATTGAACTATATATAATTGCTTAAAAAAAAAGGGCAAGTACACAAAGTGCACTCGCCCTATTTAAATTATTTAGGTTTAAAAGTAATTACTTAGCTTTTCTACCACCTGATTGCACTGCCGCAGCCCAAATGATTAGACCAAATGCAGTTTTGTTTAGCAAGTCAGCTATATTGTAAATTACGTTTAGTGAGTCAGCATCTACACCACCTGTTAGGTAACCAAATACGTAACCTAATGGGTAAATTGCCCAACCAACTGTAACGATCATTCTCATTGCACCAAATGCAGTAACAAGAGCTTTGTTTCCACTTTTTGCTGCAGCTTTTCCTGCTTCACCAGAGAATACTTCATAAAGAATGTAGAACCATCCAGCCATACCGATTACAAAACCAAGTGTAGCATTAATGTATCCTGCTTCTCCTAAGTATCCACCTACAAGCATCACAACTGTTCCAATTAACAATCTCCAGAATATTCCAGAATTTGCTTTACCTACTGCTGCTAGAACAAGGTAAAATTCTATCATTAGTAATGGCACAGTGATTAGCCAGTCAATATATCTGTAAACAGTTGGTGACTCACCAGTCATAACCCATACATCTCTCATATACACGTAATGTACAAAAGCAATACCAGTTACTAAACCAGATACAATTATCGATGTTCTCCAACTTGCTGCAACATTTCCTGCTTCTAGGAAAAAGAAAGCAGTCGAAGCTAACATCACCATTGATACAAGCCAGAATGAGATCCCAACGAAGTCGTCAGAAGCCAATAAGGCTGTTTCTGCGTTTGCTGCACCTGATAGACCCATTAAGGCTACAGCCGCAAGAGCAAACAATTTTAGTTTTTTCATAAAAAACTCCCTCTTTTGTTAGTTTTTAACTTTTTAGTTTATATAAACTAGACTTAAAAAAATGCTTAAGTTAAGTCATGTTGACGATTAACTATCAAAATAATTAAGTTTTTAGAAGGTTTAATTACCTCTAATTTGTATTGATTTTACTTACTTTTTAAATTTTAATACAATTTTTAATTTAATAAGCTTAGAAAACCAACAAAATAGAATCAATTCATATGTCAAAAAAATTTAATGATATTTACCAAAATTCGTTAAAAAATCCTGAAAATTTTTGGCAAGAGGTATCTAATGATATCTTTTGGTTTAAAAAACCTACTAAAATTTTAAATAAATCTAACCCACCCTTTTATAAATGGTTTGAAGATGGTGTTACCAACACTTGTTATAATGCTTTAGACATTCATATCGATCAAGGCAGAGGTGACAAGCTAGCTTTAATCTATGATAGCCCAATAACTGGAAACAAAAAGCAGTTTACTTATAAAGAATTAAGAGAAAAAGTTTCAAAATTTGCAGGAGCACTAAAAAATCAAGGAGTTGACAAAGGTGATAGAGTTATAATCTATATGCCAATGATCCCAGAGGCAGTTATAGCAATGTTAGCATGTGGGAGAATTGGAGCAATTCACTCTGTGGTATTTGGAGGTTTTGCCTCAAATGAACTTGCTAGCAGAATTGATGATAGTAAAGCAAAAGTAATAGTTACAGCTTCATGTGGCTTTGAACCTGGAAAAACTGTTGAGTATAAACCATTAGTTGATGCAGCAATTAAAATGGCTTCTCATAAAATTGATAAAATGATCTTATTTCAAAGAATAGATCACACAGTTGAACTTAATGCTCCAAAAGAAATCAGTTGGGGTGAAGCAATTTCAAATGCAAAAGAGGTAGATTGTGTAGAAATGAACTCTAATGATTTAGCTTATATTTTGTATACCTCAGGAACTACAGGTGTACCAAAAGGAATTGTTAGAGATATTGGAGGTCATATAGTTGCTCTTAAATGGACTATGAAAAATATCTACAATATTGATGCTGATGATGTTTGGTGGTCAGCAAGTGATATTGGATGGATTGTTGGACACTCATATATTGTTTATGCCCCTTTATTTAAAGGTTGTACTACAGTATTATTTGAAGGAAAGCCCGTTGGTACTCCTGATGCAGGTGCTTTTTGGAAAATAATTTCTGATTATAAAGTAAAATCACTTTTTACTGCACCAACAGCTTTTAGGGCTATTAAAAAAGAAGATCCTGAGGGTAAGTTTTTCTCTAAATATGATTTAAGTAAATTTGAGTCATTGTTTTTAGCTGGTGAAAGAGCTGACCCAGATACAATTAAATGGGCAGAAAATTTATTAAAAGTTCCAGTAATTGACCATTGGTGGCAAACTGAAACAAGTTGGGCAATTAGCTCTAATTGTACAGGAATTGAAATGATGAAAACAAAATATGGATCAGCATGTAAGGCAGTTCCTGGATATGATGTTCAAATCATGAAACCAGATCAAACCTTGGCAAAACCTAATGAGATGGGAGATATAGTTGTAAAATTACCTTTACCTCCTGGAACTTTTCCAACCTTATGGAATGCAGATAAAAGATACAAAGATAATTATATGACGAACTATGAAGGTTACTATGAAACTTATGATGCAGGTCATATTGATGAAGATGGCTACATTTGGATAATGTCTAGAACAGATGATATCATTAATGTTGCGGGTCACAGATTATCAACTGGTGCTATAGAAGAAGTTTTATCAGAACATCAGTCAGTAGCAGAATGTGCAGTGTTAGGTGTTGCTGATAAATTGAAAGGACAACTACCAATAGGTCTCGTAGTTCTCAAAACAGGTGTAAAAAAAGACAACGAAACCATTTCGAAAGAATGTATAAAAATGGTTAGAGATAGTATTGGACCTGTTGCTGCATTTAAAAATGTAATTGTTATTAAAAGACTACCAAAAACAAGATCAGGCAAAATATTAAGAGGAACTATTAGAAAAATTGCTGATAATGAAGATTATAAGGTTCCAGCAACCATTGATGATCCTGCTATCTTATCTGAGATAAAAGAAGACTTAATTAAAAATAATATTCTCAAGTAGTGATTAAAACATATCTAATTTTAATAGTTGCAATTTTTTTTGAAGTAGGTGGAACGATGTTACTACCTGTTTCACAAAATTTTACAAAAATTATTCCAACAACTACTCTTGCAGTTTTTTATTTGCTTTCTTTTTATCTTATAACTTTTGTTGTTGATAAAATTCCAATAGCTATTGTTTATGCAACATGGAGTGGTCTTGGAGTATTTACTGTTGCAATATTGGGATATGTTTTCTTTAAACAATCTTTATCTTGGCAGGCTGTATTAGGATTATTTTTTATTGTTTTTGGAGTAGTGCTTGTAAATAGCTTTTCTGTAAAAACTATCTAAAATTTTAAAGGCTTACCTTCAGGATCACCAAAAATTTTACCATCTCTCATTTTAACTTGACCGGCTATGATTGTAGATACTGGTGTTCCTTTAAATTCAAACCCATCAAAAGGTGACCAGCCACATTTACTCTCAATATTTTCATTTTTAATTTCAATAGTCTTGTTCATATCTACAATTGTGAAATCAGCATCAAACCCTTCTTTTATAAAACCTTTATTTTTAATTCCAAAAATCTTAATTGGATTTTCACATATAGAATTCATTAATTGCTCTAAAGTTAACTTTCCATCATTAACATGATTTAACATAACTGGTAAAAGTGTTTGAACCCCAGGCATGCCAGATGGTGAGTTTGGATATTTTTTTTCTTTATTCTCTTTTAAGTGTGGAGCGTGATCAGAACCAATTGTATCATTAAGATTATTTTTTACCCCATACCACAATCTATCATAATGAGACTTGTCTCTTAAAGGTGGATTCATTTGAGCATAAGTTCCAAGTTTATCATAACAATATGGAGCGTAGATTGTTAAATGTTGCGGCGTAATCTCAAATGTTATGTTGCCTTTGTGTTGTGATAAAAAATCAATCTCTTCTTTTGTAGTAATATGAAGAATATGAGCTTTTTTCTTATATCTCTCAGCAATTCTAACTATTCTTCTAGTAGACGAGATTGCACATTCGGCACTTCTCCAAATTGGGTGTGAGTGAACATCTCCTTCTTTAATTAATTTTTTATTAATATTTAAAATTGCTTCATCCTCTGAATGTACTGCAACAACTTTTGAGCTACTTTGAAATACTTTTTCGATATCTTCTTCCTCAGCAACTAAAAGGTTTCCAGTTGATGATCCAGCAAACAGTTTAATTCCACAACAACCCTCTAAATTTACCAAATCTGCTAATTCATTTGCGTTATCAGCTGTTGCACCAAAATAAAATGCATAATTGCAATACATTCTATTTTTGGCGAGATCTAATTTTTTCTGAAACTCTACCTTAGTAGATGTTGGTGGATTAGTGTTTGGCATCTCAAACACGCTTGTTATACCACCCACTATTGCAGCCCTACTTCCTGAGTGTAAGTCTTCTGTATCTGTTGATCCAGGCTCTCTAAAATGAGTTTGTGTATCAATACACCCTGGTAAAACTGTTAACCCTTCAGCATCAAAAGTCTCTTTCGCCTCACTATCAATTTTGCCAATTTTTATAATTTTACCATCTTTAATGGCTATATCTTGATCTTTTAGATTTTTATCTATGTAGCATGAGCCATTTTTAATTATTAGATCTAACATTTATGAAAAAAGTAATTATATCATATTCAGATATCAATCAATTATGAATATGCAGAAAGTATATATTTTAGAAGATAGAGGAATTCTCTTCATAAATGGAGCGGATGCTAATGAATTTTTACAAAATATGATTAGCAATGACATTAATAAGGTCAATGAAGACAATAGTTGTTTTGCATCACTACTAACTCCACAAGGAAAATTTCTATTTGCCTTTATTATTGTAAAGCATAAAACTGGTTATTTCATAGATTGTGAAAAATCTCAAACAGAGGCTCTCTTTAAACAGCTCAACATATACAAGCTTAGATCTAAAGTTGAAATTATGAATTTAAGCAATGAATTTGTAATTGCAGCATTAAGTCGTGAAAAGTTTTTAAAATTTGAAGGTGCCAAGGATCAACCTGGAAATACAATAAAATATAGGGAGGACCCTATTTTATTAGACCCAAGAAATAAAGACCTAGGTGCAAGGCTTATTATTAATTTAGAAAAACTTTACCTATCTTTAAAAAAATTAGAGCTAAAAGATTCGCCCATTACTGAATATTACAAAATAAGTCATGAATTAGGAATTGCTCAAAAAGAAATGAATAAATTACAAAATAAATTATTTGGAATTGAATGTAATTTTGAGGAACTAAATGGAATAGATTTTAAAAAAGGCTGTTATGTTGGACAAGAAAATACGGCCAGAATAAAACTAAAAAATAAACTTTCTAAAAGATTATTAGCTATACAATTAATCAGTGGAAAATTAACTGAGGGTGCATCAATTTATGCTAATGACATTGAAATAGGCAAAGTATTGATTAATGATGAGTATCCCTTTGCGTTAATCAAATATCTAGATGAAAACTTTAAAAAAGATAGTGAATTAAAAAGTGAAAAGGCAGTCTTAAGAATAAAAATACCAAATTGGATATAGTAGTGTGGCATAATAAGGAATGACAAATAATAACCTAATTGATAAGTTTTGACATGGAATTTACACCAGAAGTAAAAATAGCGACTGATCCAATCTATCAAAAAATCTCAAAGGTTATGCCTGAGATTGAATGGTCAGTTCATGCCCCTTATATTCATAGAATTAATCAATTAAAAAAAGAGAAAAATGCAATTGTGCTTGCTCACAATTACCAAACTCCAGAAATTTATCATGGTATAGCAGATGTTGCTGCAGACTCGTTAGCTCTTGCGATAGAAGCCTCAAAAACTACTGCTGATATTATTGTAATGGCAGGAGTTCATTTTATGGCTGAAACTTCTAAGTTAATGAGTCCTGAAAAAAAAGTTCTACTTCCTGATATGGCTGCTGGCTGCTCTTTATCATCGTCAATTACAGGTAAAGATGTAAGATTATTAAAAGAAAAATATCCAGGCGTGCCAGTTGTATCTTATGTAAATACTTCAGCAGACGTGAAGGCAGAAACAGATATCTGTTGCACATCAGCAAATGCAGTAAAAATTGTTGAGTCTCTTGGTGTTAAAAAAGTTATTTTTTTACCTGATGATTATTTAGCAAAATATGTTGCTTCTCAAACAAACGTTGAAATCATTGCCTGGAAAGGTATTTGTATGGTTCATGACCAGTTCACTGAAAAAGAAATACATGATATCAGAGCAAAAAATCCTGGCATTAAGATTATTGCTCACCCAGAATGCCCACCAGATGTAATTAAAGCAAGTGACTTTGCAGGGTCAACTGGTGGGATGATTAAATATGTAGAAGATAATCAGCCTAAGAAAGTTATGATGGTTACTGAATGCTCGATGAGTGATAATATTCAAGTTGAAAACCCAAATGTAGAATTTATTAGACCATGCAATCTTTGTCCTCATATGAAAAAAATTACATTGCCAAAAATTTTAGATTGTCTAGAAAATGAAACTGGTGAAATCATAATGGATAGAGAGACAATAGAAAAAGCTAGAATTCCTGTTGAAAGAATGGCTGCAATAGGCAGATAACAAAAGTGTCTCAAATTAAATTAAGTAATTATTATATCAAGAATATTGTAAAGCTTGCTTTAAATGAAGATCTTTACCCTTCTGGTGATATTACTTCAAGCCTAGTTAAAAATAAAAAACTTATAAAAGTTAAATTGATTTCTAATCAACATGCAGTAGTTGCTGGATTAAAGTTTGCAAAACAAACATTTAAATTAATAGATAGCAAAATTAAATTTATTATTAAAAAAAAAGAAGGTTCATTAGTTAAAAAAAATGAAATAATTGCTACAGTGGAGGGTCAAGCTGAAAACATTTTAATTGGTGAAAGAGTTGCTTTAAATTTTATGAGCCATATCTCAGGAATTGCCACTAAAACTAATCAATTTGTTAGGCTAGTTAATAAAAAAAGTAAAATTTGCTGTACTAGAAAAACTATTCCAACCTTAAGAGTAATACAAAAGTATGCAGTTAAGTTGGGAGGTGGTATAAACCATAGATTTAACCTAAGTGATGAATTTCTAATTAAAGACAATCACATAGCAAGTTCAGATATTAAAACTTTAGTATCTCTTGCAATTAGAAATAAAAAAGGGAAAAAAATTACTGTAGAAGTTGATAATCTAAATCAGCTTAAACAAATAATGGGTTTAAAATTTAATACTGTTTTGTTTGATAATATGAACAACAAAACACTTAAGGCTGGTGTTAAATTAGCCAAAAAACATTATGAAACTGAAGCATCTGGAAATGTAACACTAAAATCAGTTAAGAAAATTGCTACAACAGGTGTTGATCGAATTTCAATAGGTAGCATCACCCATAGTGTGCCTGCTATAGATTTTAAATTAGAAATTTAATTTTTTTTAGACAGCTCTGCTTGTGCAGCAGCTAATCTTGCTATTGGAACTCTGTACGGTGAACAAGAAACATAATCTAATCCTGCTTTTACACAAAAGTGAATACTTTTCGGATCACCACCATGCTCCCCACAAATTCCAAGTTTAATTTTTTTATTTTGCTTTCTGCCTTTTTCTACAGCAATTTCAACTAAATCACCTACTCCATCATCAATTGATACAAATGGATCAATAGAAAATATTTTGTTTTCAATATAATCATTTAAAAATTTACCACTGTCATCTCTGCTTAAGCCAAATGTCGTTTGTGTTAAATC
The DNA here is from genome assembly GCA_028225715.1 of Candidatus Pelagibacter sp. The sequence continues at coordinate 11,687 of JAOIXS010000006.1, read as the reverse complement.
ATTTGTACCAAAACTAAAGAATTCTGCATGTTTTGCTATATCATCTGCTTTAATGGCTGCTCTTGGCAACTCAATCATGGTCCCAACTAAATAATCAACTTTAACTTTTTTATCTTTTTGAACTTCTTTTGCAACCCTTACAACTAAGTCCTTCATTATTCTAATCTCGGCCTCCGTTGATACTAATGGAATCATAATTTCAGGAAATGCTGATTTGACTTTTTTTATCTTAAGTTCAGATAGCGCTTCAAAAATTGCTCTACACTGCATTTCATAAATTTCTGGAAATGAAATTCCTAATCTACATCCTCTGTGTCCTAACATTGGGTTTTGTTCATGTAGTTCATTAATTCTAGACTCAATTTCTTTTAAAGGAAGACCTACAACAGTTGCAACATCATTAATTTCTTTTTCAGTTTTAGGAAGAAACTCATGCAATGGTGGATCTAATAATCTCACAGTAACTGGTAGACCATTCATAATTTTAAATATTTCAACAAAATCTTTTCTTTGATGTGGTAAAAGTTTTGCTAGAGCTTTATTTCTATCCTGTACTGTTTTTGATAAAATCATTTCTCTAACTGACAAAATTCTTTCTTCATCAAAAAACATATGCTCTGTTCTACAAAGACCAATACCCTCTGCTCCAAAGTCTCTTGCTGTTTTTGTATCAAGTGGTGTTTCTGAGTTCGTTCTAACTTTTAATTTTCTGAAACCATCAGCCCAACTCATTAGTTTTGAAAAATCTCCAGAAATTTCTGGTTTAACTGTTGGTACCTCTCCTAAAATAATTCTACCTGTTGAACCATCAATTGTAATGATATCACCTTCTTTAACTTCGATAGAAGATGTTTTAAAAGTTTTAGCTTCATAGTTAATATCAATTTCACTAGAGCCAGATACACAAGGTCTGCCCATACCTCTTGCAACAACAGCAGCATGACTAGTCATTCCACCTCTTGCAGTTAAAATTCCTTTGGCGGCATGCATTCCATGAATGTCTTCTGGGGATGTTTCAACTCTTACCAAAATAGTGTCTTGCATCATATCATTTAATCTTTCTGCTTCTTCAGATGAAAAAACAACTTTACCACTAGCTGCCCCAGGTGAGGCAGGTAATCCATTCGCTATAACGTTAACTGCACTTTTTTCGTCTAAAGTGGGGTGTAATAAAGTATCCAAAGAAGCTGGGTCTATTCTCATCACCGCTTCTTTTTTTGAAATTAATTTTTCTTTAACCATATCTACTGCAATTCTAACTGCAGATTTTGAAGTTCTCTTCCCAGATCTTGTCTGTAGCATCCACAATTTATTATTTTCAACTGTAAATTCTACATCTTGCATATCTTTGTAATGTTTTTCTAAAACTTTTAAAATTTTATCTAGTTGTTTGAAAACTTTTGGCATAGATTCTTCCATTGAAGCTTCTTTTACCTTTGCATCTTTTCTTGCTTTTTTGGTTATATATTGAGGAGTTCTTGTTCCTGCTACAACATCTTCTCCTTGAGCATTAATTAAATATTCACCATAAACTTCATTAACACCATTTGATGGATTTCTTGTAAAGACAACACCAGTCGAACAATCATCACCCATATTACCAAACACCATAGACTGAACATTAACTGCTGTTCCCCATTCTGAAGAGATCTGGTTTAATTTTCTGTAGACTTTTGCTCTATTGCTTTCCCAAGATAAAAATACTGCACTAATTGCACCAAGTAATTGGTCATATACATTTTGAGGAAAATCTTTTTTAGCCTGATCCTTAACAACTTTTTTAAAATCATTAATTAGCCCTTCCCAATCATTTTCATCTAAATCTGTATCAAGTAGAACACCTTTAGTTAGCTTGTAGTTTTCAATTAATTCTTCAAAATGATAACCTTCAACTCCCATTACAACATTTCCATACATTTGGATAAATCTTCTGTAGCTGTCCTTTGCAAATCTCATGTTGGAAGTTTTATTTGCAAGTGCAATTACTGTTTTATCATTCAAGCCTAAATTTAAAATTGTATCCATCATACCAGGCATAGATACTCTAGCACCAGATCTAACAGATAATAATAATGGGTTTTTTAAATCACCAAATTTTTTCCCAACTTCTTTTTCAATAATTTTTAATTCTTTTTTTACAGTGCTAACTATTTGTGAATTTAATTTCTTCTTATCTTTATAAAATAATTCACACACTTTAGTTGATATAGTAAATCCTGGTGGAACAGGTAAGCCTATTCTTCCCATTTCAGAAAGATTTGCACCCTTTCCACCCAAAAAGTTTTTTGGATTTTTTATCTTTTTTGAGTCCTTAGACTTGAAGTTTAAAATTAATTTATTCACTATTTGGTCTCAATATTTGAAAAGTTTATGTAGTTATCAAAGGTTCTACATAACATTTGTAAAAGTTCCAATCTGTTTTTTTTAATACTTTTATCTTCATCGTTAACTTTTACATTGTCAAAAAAATCAAAAATCACTTTTTTGGCACCTGCTAAATTCGTTAGTGATTCCACATAATTTTCATCTTTATTTATATTTGTAAAATATTTCCTTAATTCATTAATCTTTTTAAATAAATTTTTCTCATAATCATTTTTAAAAATACCAGGGTCAGTTGTATTTGATAATTCTAGATCACTATTTTTTAATTCACTTTCCAGTATACTTGACGCTCTTTTGTAGCTTATCATTACATCTTCACCAATTTCTTTTTTTATTAAATTGTTTAATGTTAAAGCTTTTTTATATATTTTATTCATATGGTCTATTCCATATGAGTTTATGCTAGCTTCAGTAATATCTACTCTAATTTTCTTTTCTTTCATATAATATTTTAATCTATCCATTAAGAACTCTGCTAATTCTTTTTCAGATAAACCATTTGAAAGTTTAAAACCTTGGTCCCTATGTAGAGAGGTTGAATAACTGATAAGATCTTTAATTTTAAATTCTTTATTATTATCAATTAATAATTTTATAACACCTAATGCTGATCTTCTCAGTGCATAAGGATCTTTTGAACTTGTTGGTTTTTCATCGATTCCAAAAAATCCTACTAAAGTATCAATCTTATCGGTTAAAGCTAAAGCAATACTAAATGGTTTCTTCGGAGTTTTACTATCAAGACCTACTGGCTGATAATGCTCACTAACCGCTAGCACTATTTCCTTATCAAAACCTTGCACTTCAGCAAAATGTCCACCCATAATTCCTTGAAGCTCAGGAAATTCACCAACGATATCAGAAACTAAATCAACTTTACAAATTGATGCTGATAGTTCAACTTGATCTTTACTAATTAATAATTCATCAGAAATCATTCCTCCAAGCTTTCTCATTCTTTGAATCTTGTCAAAATAAGTTCCAAGATCTTTAAAATAATTCATACTTTTTAATTTTGAAACTTGTTTAACTAAATTTTGAGATTTATTTTTTTCCCAAAAAAATTGAGCATCACTTAATCTTGCTTCTACAACTCTTTCATTGCCCAGCTTAATATAACCTTTTTCATCATTATTATTTGCCACAACTAAAAATTCATTGGTAATTTTTCCTTTTTTATCAAATGTTGGAAAATATTTTTGATGATATTGCATTGTAATAATCAAAATTTCTTTTGGAATATTCAAAAATTTCTGATCAAATTTGCATACTAAAATATTTGGTTGCTCAACAATATCTGTAACTTCATCTAAAAGTTTATTATTAAACTCAACAGTAAAATTATTTTTACTAGATATTTTTTCAATTTCTTTAATAATAAACTCTTTTCTTAATCTGTGATCTATAATTATGCCAGATTGACTAAAGAAATCTTTATAGCTTTTAAAATTTTTAAATATTTTCTTTTTATCTTCAAACTCTTTATCAATAAATGTTGTGTTGGAAGATATTAAATGATGAAATTTAAAATTAAAACTTTTATCATCAAAAACTGCTAAGATAGATTTTAGTGGCCTCGCCCAACTAAGATTGTAGTTTCCCCAAGTCATAGATTTTTTCCATTGTAATTTATCAAGGATTATAGGTGTGTATTCTTGTAGTAAATCTATGGTATTAATTTTACTTGATGCTTTCTTGAAAAAATAAAATTCTTTTTTTTCTATTATTTTTTTAAAGAGATCCTTTTTCACTATTTGATTTGATCTTAAAAAACCCTCAATAGCTTTTTCTGGAGCATTAACATTTGGTCCTTTTATTTCTTCAGCTTTTTGAATTATTTCTTTAGATAGGCCCTCAAATAAAATTATAAGACGATTTGGTGTTGAAAATGAAGAACTTTTTTTGAACAAAATTTTTTTTTTTTCAAATAAATTTTGAAAATTTTCTAGTAAAACATTACGTGTGTTACGCTGTAAACCAGCTGGTATTTCCTCACTAAATAACTCTATAAAAAAATCTGACATTAATCTGTTTGGCTGCTTAACCAACTTTCAGCAACTGCTTTTGTAATGTCTCTAATACGCCCTATATAACCTGCTCTTTGAGCAACGCTTATAACTCCTCTTGCATCTAAAATATTAAATACATGGCTTGCTTTTAGACATTGATCATATGCAGGTAGTGAAATTTTTTTATCTACCAATGCTTTTGCTTCAAGTTCAAACATATCAAACATTTTGAATAGATTATCTGTATTGGCGTGTTCAAAATTATACGCTGAAAACTCTTTTTCCGCTTGAAGAAACACATCCCCATATTTTACACCTTCGTTATTCCATACTAGATCATAAACATTTTTCATTTGCTGAGTAAACATACAAATTCTTTCAAGACCATATGTAATTTCAACTGAAACAGGTTTACATTCAAATCCGGCCATTTGCTGAAAGTATGTAAATTGAGTAATTTCCATTCCATCACACCAAACTTCCCAACCTAAACCTGCTGCACCTAAAGTTGGACTTTCCCAATCATCTTCAACAAATCTAATGTCATGTTCTTTATGATTAATACCAACTACAGCCAAACTATTTAAATAAAGCTTTTTGATATTGTCTGGCGATGGTTTTATTAAAACTTGAAATTGATAATAATGTTGTAATCTATTTGGATTCTCTCCATATCTTCCATCAGTAGGTCTTCTTGATGGCTGAACATAAGCTGCTTTCCATGGCTTAGGCCCTAATGATCTTAAGGTTGTAGCAGGATGAAAGGTACCGGCCCCTACCTCTATATCGTATGGTTGAAGAATAACACAGCCATGTTTACCCCAATATTTTTGAAGATTCAAAATAGTATCTTGAAATGATTGAAATTTAGGTTTTATAATTTTTTCTTTAGAAGCCATATCTTTGCCAGATAGATCTTTCCTCTAAAATATTTGCTAATTGATCCATTTGATTGCTTGATGATGAAAGTTTTTTGCTTAACCAGCCTTTAGATTTTTCAAATTTTTTAATAACAACGTCTTCACCAAATTTTTCTTTTAAAATTTCATTAGCATTACCAAGTCCATCAATTAGACCTAGCTCTTTTGATTTACTACCCGCCCAAAACTCTCCTGAGAACAATTCAATACCATCTTTTTTAAGCTTAAGTCCTCTACTTTCTTCTACAACTTTAATAAAGTCTTTATGTAAGTCTAGCTGAATATTCTTAAGTCTCTCAATATCTTCTGATTTCTCTTTTTGAAATGGATCTAGTGAGCTTTTATTTTTTCCAGCTGTATGAACTCTTCTTTCTACACCAATTTTTTTAATTAATTCTGTAAATCCAAATGATGAATAAATAACCCCTATTGATCCAATAATTGAACTTGAATTTGCATATATCTCATCTCCTGCACAAGCTATTAAGTATCCACCAGAAGCTGCGACATCTTCTGCAAACACTATTACTTTTATTTTGTTTTTCTTAGCTTGAGCTCTAATAAATTTGTAGATTAAATGTGATTGTACTGGTGATCCACCTGGAGAATTTATAGTAATTGCAACTGCTTTTGCTTTTTTTAGTGAAAAAGCCTTTTCTATAATCTCTTCTTGTCCTGCAAAATCTATGCCCTGTTTAAACTTTCCAGCATTACCAATTACACCATTTAGCTTGATATGAGCTATTATTTTTTTCTTTTTAAAAAAAGAGAACATTGTTAATCCTTATAGAATTTTTGATTTAATATAAAGCCTACTTATAGTTGAAGATTAAGGTGCGTCAATTGATAAGTAATAAATATAACTTAATTATACTAACTTATTTTTTATGGGAACTGTAGTCCAGCTAAGAAACCAAATAAATAATTCATATTATCAATTAAAAGATTCTGTTGATGAGAAATTAGTTTTAGTTGAAGAAAAAATTAAATCAAAACTATTGAGTGAAGTTGATCTGGTACAAAAAATGACTGAATATCATATTGATACTGGTGGAAAAAGATTAAGAGCCTTGCTAACGCTTGGGTCAGCTAAGTTATGTGGATACACTAAAGGAGGTCGTGATATTAATTTAGCAGCATGTGTGGAAATGATACATGGGGCAACTTTAATGCATGATGATGTCATTGACCTTGGAAATATTAGAAGAGGAAAAAAAACATTAAATTCAATTTGGGGAAATCACTCTTCTGTATTAATTGGAGACTACCTTTTAAGTAGATGTTTTGAAATGATGGTTGATGATGGGAATATAGAAATTTTAAAACTTTTATCTTCAACTTCGTCGAAGATCGCTCAGGGAGAGGTATTGCAACTACAACACAAAGGTGAAGTAGATATGTTAGAAGAAACCTATTTTAAGATTATAACAGCAAAAACGGCTGAACTTTTCTCAGCAGCAACTAGGGTTGGTGCAATTTTATCCAATAAAGAAACAAAAGAAAAAGAAGCACTAGAGTTTTATGGAAAAAACTTAGGCTTAACATTTCAAATAGCTGATGATACCTTGGATTACAATTCAGAACTAAAATTTTTTGGCAAAAAAATTGGTAAAGATTTTCTTGAAGGTAAAATTACTCTACCTGTTATTTTGTTATTTCAAAATGCACCATCAATAGAAAGAGGTAAATTAAAAAATATTTTTAAACAAGAAACAAGATCAAATGAAGATTTAAATTTTACATTGGGGCTTATTAAGAAACACAACATAATCAATGAATGCTACAAAAAAGCTGAACATTTTATTAACCTTGCATCAAATTCTTTAACTGTATTCAAAGATAGTGATGAAAAAAAGATTTTAGAGAGTCTCACTTCGTTTAGTCTACAAAGAACCTTTTAAGGACTTAATAAAGATTTTACCCAGCTTCCCTCATCATCTTTAGTATATTTAAGTCTTTCATGAATTCTACTATCTCCATCTAACCAAAATTCTATACTCGTGGGTATTAAATTCCAACCTGACCAATGCTCGGGCCTTGGAACATCACTTTTATTACTATATTTTTTTTTATATTCATCTATTGAGTTCAAAAGCTCATCTCTATTATTTAATACAGTGCTTTGTTTTGAGGCCCATGCTCCAATTCTGCTCTCATAACCTCTACTGTTATAATACTCATCTGCCACTTTATTAGAAACTTTTTGTACCATTCCATTAATTCTTACTTGTCTTAGAAGGCTTTTCCAATGAAAACACATGGATGCTTTTGGGTTATTTTTTAATTCATTACCTTTCTGACTATTTAGATTGGTATAAAAAACAAATCCTTTTTTGTTAAAGTCTTTTAATAAGACCATTCTAATTGATGGAAAGTTATTCTGATCTGACGTGGCTAAAGCTAGTGCATTTGGATCATTTAATTCTGTTTTTTTTGCTTCACTCATCCAAACTTCAAATAAATCTATTGGATCAATTTTATCTAAAAAGCATTTATTAAGGCCTAATGAGTTTTTTTGATTCATAATTTTAACAAAATAATCTATATACTATAGATAATGTCATTTAATACTTTTGGAAAGCAATTTCGTTTCACAACATGGGGAGAATCTCATGGTCCAGCATTAGGCTGTGTTGTTGATGGTTGTCCGCCCAATATAAACTTAAAAGAGCAAGATATTCAAGTTGAATTAAATAAAAGAAAACCAGGACAATCTAAATTTACAACACAGAGAAAGGAAGATGATAAAGTGCAAATTTTATCAGGTGTATTTGAGGGCAAAACGACTGGGACACCTATTTCTTTAATTATTTATAATCAAGATATGAGATCAAAAGATTATGGGGATATCAAAGATAAATTCAGACCTGGACACGCTGACTTTACGTACTTTAAGAAATATGGAATAAGAGATTACCGTGGTGGAGGAAGATCCTCTGCAAGAGAAACAGCTGCAAGAGTTGCTGCAGGTGCAATTGCTAAAAAAGTTTTAGAGAATAAATTAGGTAAAAAATTTAAAGTTGTAGGTGCTGTTACTCAATTAGGAATATTGGGATGTGATACTAGTAAATGGAACGATCTAACAATTAATAAAAATCCCTTTTTTTGTCCTGATAAGAATATGCAAAAACTTTGGGAAAAGTATTTGCTAGATATAAGAAAGTCTGGGTCATCTTGTGGAGCAGTCATTGAAGTAAGAGCCAGAGGAATTCCTGTTGGCTTAGGTGCTCCAATTTATTCTAAACTAGACATGGATATTGCTTCTGCAATGATGAGTATTAATGCTGTTAAAGGTGTTAACATTGGCTCAGGAATGAACTCCGCACAATTAAGTGGAGAGCAAAACTCAGATGAAATTTCACAAAAAGGTAAAAAATTAAAATTTGATTCTAATAATGCAGGTGGAATTCTTGGTGGTATTTCAACGGGACAAGAAATTGTTGTTTCATTTGCTGTTAAGCCAACATCATCAATTTTAACAAGTAGGAAAACTATAGATAAATTTGGAAAAAATACTACAATTTCTGTTAAAGGTCGGCATGACCCATGTGTTGGCATTCGTGCAGTTCCTGTAGGAGAGGCAATGATGAATTGTGTTTTGTTAGATCATTATCTAATGAACAAAGCTCAGTGTAGCTAATTTTTTTAAATTTAATTTTTAACTACTTTTATCGATTCTTTTGTAAATAAAATATCTAGTATTTTTTGTGATATTTGAGATGCATTAAGACCAGCAACATCATACATTTTTTTTGGACTATCTTGTTCGATAAAAATATCAGGCAATATCATCGTTCTAAATTTTAAACCTTTATCAAATATACCTTTTTCTGATAATAAATTTTCTACATGAGAACCAAAACCTCCAATAGACCCCTCTTCTACAGTAATCATAACCTCATGCTCTCTTGCACACTTTAAAATAAGTTCTTGATCCAAAGGTTTAGCAAAACGTGCGTCTACTATCGTTGACTCAATGCCTTTATTTTTTAATTCTGCTGCTGCAATTTTACATTCTTCCAATCTTGTTCCTATGCTTAAAATGCAAACCTGTTTCCCCTCTTGAACAACCTTTCCTTTTCCTATTTCTATTTTTTCATCTATAGATGGCAATTCCACACCAATGCCAGTTCCTCTCGGGTATCTAATAGCGCAAGGTTTGTTATTGATTATCATCGAAGTATTTATCATTTTAACTAGTTCTGCTTCATCGCTTGGTGCCATTACTATAAAATTAGGAAGTGTAGAAAGATAAGTAATATCAAATGAACCTGCATGAGTTGATCCATCAGCACCTACCAAGCCTGCTCTATCAATTATAAATCTTACAGGTAAACTTTGGATAGCAACATCATGAACTACTTGATCATAAGCTCTTTGTAAAAAAGTCGAATAAATTGCAACATATGGTTTATAACCTTCCGTAGCCAGTCCTGCAGCAAAAGTAACACCGTGTTGTTCAGCAATTCCAACATCAAACATTCTTTTTGGGAAATCTTTAGCAAAAATATCCATCCCTGTTCCACCTGGCATAGCAGCAGTAACTCCTACAACTTTACTATCTCTTTCTGCATGCTTCACTAAAGTGTTTGCAAAAACCTTTGTATAAGCAGGAAGATTTGTTCCACTTTTCACCTGTTCGCCAGTTACAACATTAAATTTTGAAACACCATGATAATGATCACTAGCTTTTTCAGCATAAGAATAACCTTTACCTTTTTGAGTTTTTACATGAATCATTATTGGACCTTGATGCTTTGAATCTCTTGCATTTTTTAGAATTGGTATGAGTGTCGACAAATCATGTCCATCTATTGGACCAACATAATAAAAACCTAAAGAGTTAAAAAGAGTACCACCAGTAACAGCTGATCTTAAAAAATCCTCAGCTTTCCCTGCTTTTGCACTAAATCTTTTGGAAAAAGCAGAAGTTATTAATTTAAAAGTTTCCCTTAAACTAAAATAAATTTTTCCTGTTAACAGCTTGGCTAAATAGGTTCTCATAGCACCTACTGGCTTTGCAATTGACATATCATTATCGTTTAAAATAACAATCATTTTAGTTTTTGAATCACCTGCGTTATTCATTGCCTCATATGCCATACCCGCACTAATTGCACCATCTCCTATGACTGCAATTATATTATTTAATTTATTGGATAGCTTATTTGCTTCCGCCATGCCTAGAGCTGATGATATTGATGTTGAGCTATGTGCTGCACCAAATGGATCATACTCACTCTCAGATCTTTTTGTAAAACCAGACAATCCATTACCTTGTCTCAAAGTTTTAATTTTTGACTTTCTTCCAGTCAAAATTTTGTGTGGATAAGTTTGATGACCCACATCCCAAATTAGTCTGTCATTTGGAGTATCAAATACGTAATGTAAGGCTACAGTTAGCTCAACAACCCCAAGACCTGCACCTAAGTGTCCTCCCGTTTCAGATACTGCATCAATCATCTCTTTTCTAACTTCGTTAGAAACTTCTTGAAGATCATTTTCTGATAATTTTCTTAAATCAGAAGGAAAATTAATATCTTTTAAAAATTTATAGTCTTGCATTATTTATTTCTTTTTAAAATGTAGTCCAGGGTTTCATTTAAACTATTAGTGTTTGAGCTATGCTTATTTAAATCATTAATTATTTTAGACTTAATTTTGTCAGCATATTTAATAGCATTTTGATATCCTAGTAAACTGATTAAAGTAGCTTTACCTTTTTTCTTGTCTTTACCTGTTATTTTACCAGCAATGACTGTAGAGCCTTTAAAGTCTATTAAATCGTCAGCAATTTGAAATAAAAGTCCGATATTTGATCCTATATTTTCAAAAAACTTTATTTGTTTATTACTTTTTTTCTTAATAATAACTGGAACAGCAGAACAAAAGCTAAAAAGCTTGCCAGTTTTTTTTATTTCCATGTCTATAATTTTACTTTTAGAAACTTTTTTTTTTTCAAAACTGAGATCTAAATATTGACCACCAGCTATTCCTAGATGTCCTGAAGTCTCTGATAGTTTTTTTACTAGATCTACTTTTATTTTTTCATTTATCTTTAAGCTCGAACTAACCAAGATTTCAAAAGCCATTGTTAAAAGTGAGTTTCCTGCAAGCACTGCTGTAGATTCTCCAAATTTAATATGAGTAGAAATTTTTCCTCTTCTTATCCTGTCATCATCCATGCAGGGTAAATCATCATGTATTAGTGAATAAGCATGAATGCATTCTACTGCTGCACCAATAGCAATTAATGTTTTATAATTAATTTTAAATATAGACCCTATATCAATTAAAATTTTTGATCTAATTTTTTTTCCACCTGGAAATAAACCGTACTCCATAGCTGCAACTAATTCTGTTCTTTTCTGTT
>JAOIXS010000059.1 GCA_028225715.1 Candidatus Pelagibacter sp. | reverse complement strand
AATAGGAAAAAAATACTATCCCGTTAGAGGAAAAAGTATTAATGAGTTGATTAATCGAATATCTCTCAAGACATTTTCAAAAATAACTTTAGGAGGCTGTTTTGTTGAAACTGTTAATGAGACCATATTAATATCAAGAGAAAACACCAATAAAGTTAAGGTTTTGTAACAATTTGACACTTGTTTAATTAATAATAATTATTATCTTACAAGTATGAATATGAAGAATTTAGCAATGTGGGCAGTAATTGTTTTTTTAACAATAGGGCTTTATAATATGTTTAAGAACCCTCAAGCCAATGTGGGTAAAGGTGATTCTATTATATTTTCAGAATTTTTATCAGAAGTTGATAATGGTGGAGTTGTAAAAGTAGATATTCAAGGAAACAATATTAGAGGAGTACTAGCTAATGGAAATACTTTTTCTACTTATTCACCAAATTATCCAAATTTAATTGAGAAGCTATCTGAAAGAGGCGTAAGTATATCGGCCGCTCCTTTAGAAGATAAGATGCCCTCTTTGTTTGGGGTTCTATTGTCGTGGTTTCCAATGTTGTTGCTAATTGCTGTTTGGATTTTTTTTATGAGACAGATGCAGGGTGGCAAAGGTGGAGCTATGGGTTTTGGAAAGTCTAAGGCAAAAATGATGAATGAATTAAAAGGTAAAGTTACTTTTGATGATGTTGCTGGGGTAGAAGAAGCCAAAGAAGAAGTAGAAGAAGTTGTTCAATTTTTAAAAGATCCTAAAAAGTTTAGTAGACTTGGTGGAAAAATACCAAGAGGATGTTTGTTAGTTGGTCAACCTGGTACAGGTAAGACTTTACTTGCTAGAGCCATAGCTGGAGAAGCAGGAGTTCCATTTTTTACTATATCAGGATCAGATTTTGTTGAAATGTTTGTAGGGGTTGGAGCATCAAGAGTTAGAGACATGTTTGAACAAGGTAAAAAAAATTCACCCTGCATTATTTTCATAGATGAAATTGATGCTGTTGGAAGAAGTAGGGGTGCTGGACTTGGAGGAGGTAACGATGAAAGAGAACAAACTTTAAACCAGTTATTAGTTGAAATGGATGGCTTTGATACGAATGAAGGTGTAATAATTATTGCAGCAACAAACAGGCCTGATGTATTAGACCCAGCATTATTACGACCAGGTAGATTTGATAGACAGGTAGTTGTTGGACTTCCAGATATAATAGGAAGAGAAAAAGTATTAAAAGTACATGTTAAAAAAATTAAAATGGCACCAGATGTGAATTTAAGAACAGTAGCTAGAGGAACCCCTGGTTTTTCAGGTGCAGATTTAGCAAATATAGTTAATGAAGCAGCATTACTTGCTGCAAGAAAAAATAAAAGACTAGTTACCTTAACTGAATTTGAAGAAGCTAGAGATAAAGTGATGATGGGATCTGAAAGAAGATCCATGGTCATGACAGAGGAAGAAAAAACATTAACAGCATACCACGAAGCAGGACATGCAATAGTTACTATTAATGAGGATGCAGCTCATCCAATTCATAAAGCAACAATCATTCCAAGAGGTCGAGCCTTAGGAATGGTTATGCAACTACCAGAGAGAGACCAGCTATCCCAAACAAGAGAACAGCTTCATGCACAATTAGCTATAGCTATGGGTGGAAGAGTAGCGGAAGAAATCATATTTGGTGAAGATAAAGTTACAACTGGTGCATCTAGTGATATTGAACAAGCGACTCAAAGAGCAAGAGCCATGGTAATGCAAGCAGGCCTTAGCAAAGAGTTGGGACCTGTTGCTTATGGCTCGAATGAAGAAGAAGTATTTTTAGGTAGATCTGTTGCTAGAACTCAAAATATGTCGGAAGAAACTTCAAAAAAAGTAGACTCAGAAATTAGAAAAATTGTAGATAAAGGTTATGAAAGAGCAAGAAGAGTTTTGACTGAAAAAATTGATGACTTGCACAAATTAGCTAAAGCTCTCTTAACATATGAAACACTTTCAGGTGAAGAAATAGAAAACCTGATAAATAAAAATATATATCCAAGCAATAAAGAGGATTTAAAAGTTGAAGATGAAGATAAAGGCTCAGCTTTAAGCTCAATGGGTCTTAAGCCAAAAATAGTTCATTAAAATTAAATGAAAAAATATTACACAAGAGTGTGTAATTTTGCTTATGGTCAATCTTCAATTGAATTAGTTAGAAAAAAAAAAAATCTCCCACTAAACGGTAACAAGAAAATTTCATTCAGACAA
>JAOIXS010000058.1 GCA_028225715.1 Candidatus Pelagibacter sp. | reverse complement strand
TATTAATAATTTTGACCCAGTTGCTTTTCAAATATTTTCATTAGAAATCAGATGGTATTCCTTGGCTTATATTATAGGTATTGCACTTGGTTGGCTTTATTGTAAAAAAAAATTAATTAAAGACTCTCATATTCTTCAGCTATTTGATGACTTCATAACCTATCTCATTATAGGTATGATTTTGGGTGGTCGACTTGGATATACATTATTTTATAATCTAAAGTATTATTTAGATAACCCTATTGAAATATTGATGGTTTGGAATGGAGGAATGTCATTTCATGGTGCTTTAATTGGAATTATAATTGCATCAATATTGTTCTCAAAAAAAAATAATGCAAATTCTTTTATATTTTTAGACTTAGTTGCCCTATCTGCTCCAATTGGAATTTTTTTTGGTAGAATTGCCAATTTCATAAACTCAGAGCTTTATGGAAGAGCAACAGATCTTCCTTGGTCAGTTCAATTTGTTCTAATAGACAATATCAAAAGGCACCCCTCTCAATTATATGAAGCCTTTTTTGAAGGAATAATTCTTTTCTTTGTACTTGGGTATTTTTTTAAAAAAGATTATTTAAAAGTACCTGGAAAAATCTCTGCTTTATTCCTAATCTTTTATTCTCTATTTAGATTTTTTATAGAGTTTTTCAGATCTCCAGACCCGCAAATTGGTTACTTAGTTTTAAATCTAACATTAGGCCAATTGATAAGTATTCTTTTTTTCATGACTGGAACTTACCTTTTATCCTTAAAAAAATGAAAGTTAAGGATAATGACTCGTTCACTTTAGATAAATTTATAGAGGAATCTCTTTATAACAAAACATCTGGCTACTACATGAAAAAAACCCCCTTTGGCAAAAAGGGTGATTTCATAACTGCACCCAACATATCAGTATTATTTTCAGAAATGATAGCAATTTGGGTGGTTTCATTTTGGCAAAATCTAGGTTGTCCTGAAGAGTTTAATTTGATTGAGTTGGGTGCTGGTAATGGTGAAATGATGAAAGTTTTAGTTAATACATTTGATAAGTTTCCAATATTTAAAAATTCTTGTCGTATTAAAATTTTAGAAAGAAGCAAATTACTCAAGAAAAAACAAAAGGCTAATATTAATAAAAAAAATATTCAATGGTTAAATAATTTAAGCGAATTAGATAATTTACCATGTATCTTTTTAGCAAATGAATTTTTTGACGCCTTGCCTATTAAGCAATTCATAAAAAAAGAAAAAAAATGGTTTGAAAGGCATGTCAAATTTTTCAATAAAAAATTTGAATATTTCGATGTTCCTTTTGATATGAAAAAATTTGAAAATAAAATCAAATTTAAGATTGCGAAACAGCAGAACTTTATTGAGTACTCACCACAATCAACTGAATACTTAAAAAGTATTAACAATAAGATTAAGCGTAATAATGGTGGAATATTAATTATAGATTATGCGTATATTGATAAAAAAATGAAAAATACCCTACAAGCTGTATCAAAACATAAATATTGTGATGTGCTAGAAGGGTTTGGTAATTCTGATATTACCTATAATTTAAGTTTCAATTTGATAAATAGTATAGTTAAAGAATTAAGCTCACTTACCTCTATGAATACTACTCAAGGTGAGTTTTTAACAAAACTTGGTATTCTTGAAAGAGCAGAAATATTGTCCAAGAAAATGTTATTTAGTGAAAAAGCTGATATTTATTTTAGAATAAAAAGGCTTATAGATAAAAATCAAATGGGTGAATTGTTTAAAGTAATGCTAATAACATCAAATAAAAATAAATTTAAATTGGGATTTTAAACTGATTAAATCAAAGAAACTCAATAGATTTAAAAACTTGCAGCACGCTTTCTTTAATAGAAAGGGTGGAAAATCCCTAGGTATTTTTAAGAGTTTAAATTGTGGTCCTGGATCTTCAGATAATAAAAAAAATGTTTTAAAAAATCTTCAAATCGTTCAAAAGAAGATTAAAACTAAGCTTAAAAAAATTATCTTACTTAAGCAAATTCATAGTAATAAATTTCATTTTATAGATAAAAATCTAAAACTTAAAAATTATAATTTTGAGGGAGATGCACTAGTCACAAATAAAAAGGAATTTCCTATAGCTATATTAACTGCCGATTGTGCTCCAATACTAATTTATGATGAGAAAGAAAAGATGATTGCTGCAATCCATGCTGGCTGGAAAGGTGCTTTCAAGGGGATAATTAAAAGAACCTTAAATTTTATGATAAAAAAAGGCTGTGATCCTAAAAATA
>JAOIXS010000057.1 GCA_028225715.1 Candidatus Pelagibacter sp. | reverse complement strand
AAATGGAGATGTTCAATTTTTTGATTTAAAAAATGATATAATTATTAATGCAGAAAAAATGTTTTATCTTAAGAATGAAGAAAAAATTTTTACATTAGGAAAAACATTAATTAAGGTTTCTGATAAATATGACATTGTAGGTCATGACATAACTTTTTTTAAAAATAAAATGTTTTTATCTTCTGAAAAAAATACAGTTATTACTGATAATGAATTAAATATCTATAGCCTTGAGCAGTTCCAGTATTCTATAGACAAAGAAATTCTTAAAGGTGAAAATATAGTGATGACAACAAATAATAAGAAAAATAAAAGCGATGAATTTTTTTTTCAAACTGGTTTTTTTAATTTAAAAGAAAATACATTTTTAGCTAAAGATGTTACATCCAAATTGCATAAAAGCTTATTTGGTAATACTGAAAATGATCCTAGAATCAATGCTGTATCAGGATATGGAAACAAGTTTAATACCTATTTTGAAAAAGGTATTTTCACTACTTGTAAAAAAACGGATAAATGCCCTCCATGGAAAATTACATCTAGTAAAATTCACCATGATAAAATTAAGAAACAGGTTATTTATAAAAATGCATGGCTAGAACTTTATGATTTTCCAGTTGTTTATTTTCCTAGATTTTTTCATCCAGACCCAACTGTCAAAAGACAATCAGGCTTCTTAAATCCGGAACTAGGCAGTTCTAACAACTTGGGTAGCTCTCTTTACATGCCATATTTTCTTGTAATATCAGATGATAAAGATTTAACAATAAAGCCGAGACTATTTGATAATAATAAATTTTTACTACAGAATGAATATAGACAGCTAACCAAAAATTCACTTACTATTGCAGACTTTAGCTTACTTAAGGGTCACAACTCCAGCTCTCAAGACCAAGGTGATACCAGGTCACATATATTCACCGACACAAAAATGAATTTATCTTTAGACGGTTACAAGAGCAGCATTCTTAAAATTAACTATCAAAAAACATCAAATGATACCTATCTCAAATTATTTGATTTGCAATCTCCTCTTTTATTAGGGGACAATAGTGTTCTTGAGTCAATAATACAACTTGATCTAGAACATGAAAATTATGATTTATCCACATCAGTTGAAATGTACGAAAATTTAAATGCATCCAACAACGATAGATATGAGTATACTTTTCCTAAGTATAATTTTTCAAAGAATTTTAGTTTGAAAAATATACCAGGTGGATTTAATTTTAACACAAATGGTAGTAACAACTTAAGAAATTCTAGTGAAGTGATATCTTCAATTTCAAATGATTTAAACTATTCAACTTTAAATACTTTTTTTGATAACGGAATTAAAACAAACTTTAACGTAAACTTAAAAAACACAAATACAGTAGCCAAAAACAGCTCTGTACATAAAAATAACCTGCAATCAGACTTGATAAGTACATACACATATAATGCTTCTTTACCATTAACTAAAAAAAACCCAAAAAGTTTTAATACTCTAGAGCCAAAGCTATCATTAAGATTTACTCCTCATAAAATGAACGATAATAGCAATGGTTATAATAGAATTGATATATCAAATGTTTTTTCTAGTGGTCGAATGGGACTTGAAGAAGGTGAGTCTCTTACAATAGGCTTAAACTTTAAAAAAGAAAAAATAAATGTAATCAATGAGATAGATCAAATAGAAGAATATATTGATTTTAAAATTGCATCTGTATTAAGATTAAAAGAAGAAGAAAAAATATCAAAAAGTAGCACATTAAATAAAAAAATTTCAAATATATTTGGAGAACTTAACTTTAGACCAATTAAAAATATTTTACTTAATTACAATTTTTCATTAACAGAAGATTTTGACAGATTTGAATACAATTCTTTAATAGCAGAAATGAAATTTAATAATTTTTCCACTCGATTTAATTATTTAGAAGAAAAAGGTTTTATTGGTTTAACCAATGTAATTGAAAATAGGACAAAATATACTTTTAATGATGAAAATTCTATATCATTCAATACTAGAAAAAATCGAAAACTTAATCTAACAGAATATTATGATTTGTTATATGAATATAAAAATGACTGTTTAGTTGCTAGTGTGCAATATAAAAAGAACTATTATAACGATACAGACGTTAAGCCAGTAGAGGAATTGTTTTTTTCTATAACTATTGTGCCACTTGGAACTTTTTCACCTGATAAGATGGTTTTAAGATAAAACAGTATGAAAAAAAAGATTTTATTTTTTTTATTTTTTCTATTTTGCAGTCAAGTTCAATCTATTGAGATAAAAATAATACATAATATTCA
>JAOIXS010000056.1 GCA_028225715.1 Candidatus Pelagibacter sp. | reverse complement strand
CTGGTTTTAATGGTTTGTGTATCTATGCATATAAAGATTTTATTCAATCTGATTATCTTGAAAAAAGTGATGATCCTACTCCAGAACATTTATATTTAAACAGAAAACTCAATTACAAAACAGGAAAAAAAATTTTGGTTACAGAAAATTGCCTACAAATGCCTCAAGAACATAAGCCACTTGACAATATCTTTCTTTTTATAATGGAGAAGTTGTTTAAATACATTTCGATTTATTTTAGAAAATTTAAATTACTGTAGTTGTAAATGAATTCTGCAATTGTAATTTTCTCTTACAACCGTCCAAAACATTTAAGCAAATTAATTGACACAATTATTGGAAATAATATTAGAAAAAATTATAAGATTTATTTATTTTGTGATGGACCAAAAAATAAACTAGACAAACTTAAAATAGAAAATATTAAAGAGATAATAAAAAAAAAAAGAATAATTTTTACACATAAAACTTACAGAGTAAAAAATATTGGATTATCAAGAAATATAATTGATGGAATATCTTTTGTCCTTAAACGACATAAGAGCTGTATAGTCTTAGAGGATGATTTAATTTTAAATAAGAATTGTATCAATTTTATGAATACTATGCTTCATAAATTCCAAAAGCATTACAGCCTAGGGAGTGTTAGCGCTCATTCTTACCTTGATAATTTTAAGTTTAACAGTAAATTTGATTTTTATATTACCAAGAGACATTCTAGCTGGTGTTGGGGTACGTGGTCTAGAGTATGGAATAATATTAATTGGAATGAGGCTCAGTATAAAAATCATTTTTTAAAAAAAAATGAAATTAATAAATTTTCTGAGGGTGGAAATGATTTAAATCTTTTATTGTGGGGTAATTATAAGAAGTTTATTGACTCATGGGCTATTAGATTTAATTTTTCTTGTGCAAAAAAAAAATTAAAAAGTTTTCAACCAAGATTTTCAATGATTAGGAATGATGGAAGAGACGCTTCAGGAACACACGAAAAATTTAGTTTTAAATTTAAAAAAAAATATAATTTTAACCCTAATATTGAGGGAAAACAAAGCATTCTAAAACGTACTTTTAATAAAGAAGAAATAGATTACTATATTAAAAATAATCACAGAAGAAGTATAAAACTTTCAATCAGATACTTTTTAAAAGAAGGTAAAATTTTGTGAGTATAAAATTTTCTATAATAGTGCCAAATTATAATGGTAAGATTTTTTTAAAAAGGTGTCTTGATAGCATTCTATCTCAAAGTTATACAAACTATGAATTAATAGTAATTGATGGTCATTCAAATGATGGGAGTGTCGAACTTTTAAAAACATACGGAAATAAAATTCAATGGGTTAGTGAAAAAGATAATGGCCAAGCTGATGCAATAAATAAGGGAATAAAAAGATGTAGTGGAGATTGGTTAACCTGGCAAAATTCTGATGATTTTTATTCAAATAATAATTCACTTTTAACATTTGAAAAAGCCATAAATAAAAATCAACAAAAAAAATTAATTGTAGCAAATATTAATTTAGTTAATTTAGAGGAAAAAACTTTGAGAGATGTTAAATACCTTAAGCCTTACTATTTCTCTCTTTTATATGAAGGTATGACTCTTACTAATCAAGCATGCTTTTGGAAAAAAGAATTAAATAATGAATTAGGATATTTAAGAGATATAAGGTTAAATTTTGATTATGAATGGTTTATGCGCATACTTAAAACTTATCCTGGCACAGGCCATCATGTTAATAAAACCTTAGCATGCTTTAGGTTACATAAGAGTCAAAAAACGCAAAATCCAACTTATTTAGATCAAAAGCAACTTAATTTGATTAAAACAGAGTATGGATATAATAAAAAATTCTCAATTATTATTAGACCTTTACTTTTGATTAGAAAATTTTTTTATCACCTTCTTCAAGGAAATTTTTATTATCTATTAAGAGGTTTTCTCAAATTCTTTTTTGGAAAGAAAAATAAAGAGTATAAAGAAAATTAAATATAATAGATTAATTATTATAATCTTTTAACACATAATAAGTAATATCAGCACTTAAAGACTTGGTTATTTTTGCCATTTACACCAAAATTTATGTAAATTAATACTAGCTTTATGTATAATTTTAATCTTTATGTATTTTTTTTTAAAACAATTAATTTATTAAAAAGTAAATGATAATACTTGGACTAAACATTTTTCATGCAGATACATCAGCTTGTCTTGTTAAAGATGGAAATGTGATTGCAGCTGTAGAAGAAGAGCGTTTTACTAGGATTAAGCATTTCACAGGTTTTCCAAAAAATTCAATAGACTTTTGTCTCAAAGAAGGAGATATAAAAATAGATGAGATTGATT
>JAOIXS010000055.1 GCA_028225715.1 Candidatus Pelagibacter sp. | reverse complement strand
AAGTTAATTAAAAAAGCTGCTTCATGTGGTGCAAATATTATTAAGTTTCAAATGCATATACCTGAATTTGAGACTTTAAAAGATGCACCAAGTCCAGATTATTTTAAATCAGAAGATAGATATTCTTACTTTAAAAGAACTTCATTTAAATTATCTGATTGGAGAAGGATAAAAAAATGTTGTGAAAAATATGGTACTGAATTTTTGTGTTCACCATTCTCAATTGAAGCTGTAGAGGCATTAGAAAAATTAAATGTTAAATATTTTAAAGTACCATCTGGTGAACTTACCAATACACCTTTGTTAGAAAGATTAAAAAAGACAAAAAAAAAATTATTCATATCTACTGGCATGAGTAACCTTAAAGAGATTAGCCAAGCAGTTAAAATTTTTGATAAAAAAAAAATAATTTTATTACAATGTTCCTCAATATATCCGTGTCCATTGGAAGATGTGGGAATAAATATCATCAAATTATTTAAAAAAAAATTTAAGTGTGAGGTTGGATTTTCAGACCATACAATAGGTTCATCTGCGTCATACGCTGCTGCAGCTATAGGAGCGTCCGTTATTGAAAAACATTTTACCTTAAGTAAAAAGATGTATGGAAGTGATGCTAAAAATTCAATGGAACCCTTAGAGTTTAAATTATTTTCTAAAACACTAAAAGAAATCTGGCATATTGGCCAACATAATGTGGATAAAGATAATATTAAAAAATACAAAAAAATGAAAAAAATCTTTGAAAAAAGTATTTATGCTAAAACAGACTTAAAAAAGGGTAGTTTATTAAAGTTTGAAAATTTAGCTTTCAAAAAACCCTTTAATCATTTACGTGCGGATAAATATAAAATACTAATCGGAAAAAAATTAACAAATAATATGCAAAAAGATGAGCCTATAAATGTCAAAGATGTTAAATAAAAAAAAAAATATTACTTTTGTAATTTTTTCTAGAGCAAATTATAACAGTATCAAAAGTGTTATTTCAGAAGTAAAAAAAAATAATAAATTATTTAATTACAGATTGATAGTTGGAGCTTCGGCAGTGGGACGAAAATTCGGAAATATTGTTAATTTGATAAAAAAAGATGGTTTTAAAGTTCATCACGAAATTAATAACAATGTAGAAAGCTCTGGTCTTGACTCAATGGTTAAGACGACAGCACTTGGAATGTTAGAGTTAGCTGAAATTTTTAAAAACCACAAGCCTGACTTAGTTTTTACTGTTGGTGATAGGTTTGAGACAATGGCGACTGCAATTACATCATCGTACATGAACATACCATTAGCTCATACTATGGGGGGTGAGGTTACAGGCACTATTGATGAAAGTATAAGACATGCAATAACAAAGCTTGCACATTTGCATTTTGTATCCAATAAAGACTCTTACAACAGAGTTATTAAACTTGGTGAAAATAAAAAATATGTATTTAATGTGGGGTGTCCTAGGAACGATCTATTAAGGCAAATAATAAATAAAAATAAGAATGAGTCTATCTTAAAAGGTATACATATGCATGGTGTAGGAGATATGATGAAGATAAATAAAAATGAAAATTTTTTAATTATTCTACAACATCCAGTCACAACAGAATATGATAATTCAAATGAGCAAATAAAAAAAACATTTGCTGCGATACAAAAAATTGATCTAAAAAAAATAATCTTGTGGCCAAATGCTGATGCTGGATATGAACAAATATCATCAGAAATCCGAAAATTGAGAGA
Source organism: Candidatus Pelagibacter sp. (assembly GCA_028225715.1). The sequence continues at coordinate 721 of JAOIXS010000055.1, read as the reverse complement.
AAAAAATAAATTAAAGAATTATAGAATAATTAAAAATCTGCCTATAGAAGATTATGCAATTTTGTTAAACAGGGCATCTTGTATAGTTGGAAACTCCTCTTCAGCAATTAGAGACGGATCATTTATAGGCACACCTGCTGTTAATATTGGAACTAGACAGCACTCGAGATTACATGGACCAAACGTTATTGATGTAAAAAATGATGAAGATAAAATTTACTCCGCAATAAGAAGACAAATTAAAGTCAAAAAATTCAAATCATCAAAAATTTATGGAAGTGGAGATGCAGCAAAAAAAATAATAAAGATTTTAAAAAAATTAAATACAATAGATATACAAAAAAAAATTAACTATTAATTAATGGTAAAATTTATTGGTTTTATTCCAGCAAGAATGGGGTCAAAAAGAATACCAAATAAAAATTTAAAACTATTTAGAAAGAAACCATTAATTTTCTACTCTATAGAAGCATCAAAAAAATCAAAATATATCTCAGAAACTGTTGTATTCTCAAATTCTAAAAAAATTAATATAGAAGCAAAAAAATATGATGCAATTACATCTTACAAAAGACCAAATAAAGTATCAAAAAACAGTACCACTATGTTTGGTACTTTAGATTATTTTATAAAGAAAAATAATATTCAAGATAATTTTGATTATCTTGTTTTGCTTCAGCCAACATCACCCCTTAGAAATACCAGGGATATCAACAAAGCC
>JAOIXS010000054.1 GCA_028225715.1 Candidatus Pelagibacter sp. | reverse complement strand
GGTGGAATTAAAGTTAACGAGTCTGATGGATATTGTGCAAGTCTACCTTTTTATTTTTCAAATAATTCAGATCAAAAAACTAAAAAAATTATAAGAACAGTTGCTAATGGAAAGATTAGTGAACAATTTGCTATGGCGAAACTTAAGATTATTGATTTAGCAGATAAAGGAGATAAGGATCCTGTTAATACCTTTTTAAGGAAAAATATAAAAAACAAATACTTTAGTAACGTTATTGAAAACATCAAAAAGGTTAAGAAAATCAAGACAAAACCTCATAATTTTGTTGTAAAGAAATTTGGTAAAGCGTGTAGTTATCCTGGAACTTTTAATGGGGCAATACATGCAATCATTACCTCTAAAAGTTTTAAAACTGCAGTTGTAAAAACAATTAAAGCTGGTGGATGTAATTGTTCTCGTGCTAATTTTGTAGGTGCATATTTTGCAGCTTACAAAGGCTTAAAAGGTGTTCCTCAAGATTGGATTAAAAAAACAAATCCTGCTAAATCTATAATGAAATTAATTGCTTAATCCATGCATTATACCTCAATTAAATATATTCTGCAAAATTGAATATGATGATAAAGTAGTGAAATGTTGTTTCATCAATTATTTGATAAAAACTCAAGTACCTACACTTACTTAATTGCTTCTGCCAAAGGTCGAGAGGCATTAATCATTGACCCGGTATTAGATAATATTGAAGAATATATTAAGTTTCTAAATAAATTAGATTTAAAATTAGTAAAAGTTATAGATACACACATTCATGCTGATCATATAACTGCAGCATCAAAATTAAAAAACAAAACAAGTTGTACAACAATAATGGGTGAACATACTCCATCTAATGCAGTTGAAATAAAAGTTAAAGATAATGAGATAATTTATGTTGATAAATTAGAAATAAGGGTAATTTATACTCCTGGACATACTAAAGATAGTTACAGTTTTCTCATGAATGATTATCTTTTTTCAGGCGACACTTTACTGATTAATGGAACTGGTAGAACTGATTTTCAGGGTGGTAATTCGGAAGACTCCTATAATTCTATTTTTAATAGATTGTTAAAACTACCTGAGGAAACATTATTATATCCTGCTCATGACTATAATGGACAGACTGTAAGTACTATTGGTAAAGAAAAAAAGTTAAATCCTAGACTGCAGGTAGATAGTGTAAGTGAGTATACTGACATAATGAATAATTTAAAACTATCTAAGCCTAAACTAATGGACATAAATGTTGCACGAAATATTAAACTTGGAGATATTTAACTTTTAATATGAATGTATTTATAATTTTATCAATACTTGTAATTGTCATTGGAGTTATCTTATTGGTGGTCTCTCCATCAGTCTTATTTAAGTTGAACTGGGAAGAAAAAACGGGAAAAGATAAAATACTCATGTTCTTATTTTATGGTATTTTAGTTTATATAATTAATATTATTTTTTGGATTATCAAATAAACGTTAATAAGCCTTTTGTTTGATATTAGGATTTTATTAATTCGTAGATTTTAGCCTTATTAGTTTGGCCAATGCTTCTGTGAACTTCTTTATTATCTTTATACACAACGATTGTAGTCCAATAATCAATGCCTAATTGTTTTGCTATTTCTTTATCTTTGGTTTGTTCAAAGCTTAAAAAAAGAACATCTTGTTTTTTATTTTCTAAATTTTTATCTGTGCCTTGCATGTTGTGCAAGTTTCATTCCACGAGTTAATAACAACAGTTTTTCCTTCAAGCTGAGCTTTTTGAAAAATTTCATTATTAAAAGTTGTACTTTTATCAACCGCAAAAGCTTTCATTGCAAATAATGCAAAAATTATAATTAATATTTTTTTCATGTAATAATAATATGTCTTAAAAGTTTGATTAACAAGAATTTGATTTTACTTTATGACTCCAACTTTTTTTTCTCTTGAAATAATGATTAATCCACTAATAATAATTATTAAAGCTCCTATATAGCTATTAGTTGATGGAACTTCGTCAAAGAGGAAGTATCCATATAATATTCCCCATAAAATAACTGAATATCTAAATGTTGAAGTGACAGAAACTAGTGCAATTTTGATTGTTGCTATTGAAAAAATGTATCCCAGTGCTAAAAAAAAAGCAGCAATAAACAAAATGAAGATATCCTTTAAACTAAAATCATAAAATTTATAAATACTTAACATGCCAAAAAGAGCTGTTACAACAAAACAAGTCATAAAAGCGACTTGTAGACTGTGATAGTTTCTTTTAAAATTTTTTGTATACATGTCTCTAATCGAAAGCATTATTGCTGCAATTATAGGAAAGATGAAATAATAACTAGTCTCTAATTTTCCAGGATTTATCACTACCACTACACCAATAAAACCCAACAATACTGCACTCCATCTTCTCCATCTAACTTTTTCATTTAAAAATATTGCCCCAAATGCAGTTAATAAAATTGGTGCCATGCTTAAT
>JAOIXS010000053.1 GCA_028225715.1 Candidatus Pelagibacter sp. | reverse complement strand
AAGTTTACCCTTAAATGTCTCTATAATTTTTTCAGTCGATCTTATTCGATTAACAAATTTACTCATGTTAGATGTGTTGAGTGAGTCTTTGTTATCAGCACCTTTTAATTTATTATCAATTGTAAAATGTTTTTCTATAATTTTAGATCCCATTCCTACCGCTAAGCTAGCACTTTCATTTCCAAGTGTATGGTCAGAATATCCAACTTTCCATTCTGATATATTTTTTAATTTTTTGATAAATCCTAATTTTGCATCTTCTTCTCTTGTTGGATAATTGGATATACAATGAAGTAAAAAAATATTTTTATTAAATTTTTTTAAAAAAGAATATGAATTTTTTATCTCATCATAACTAGACATTCCTGTTGATAAAAGTATAGTTTTATTAAATTTTTTTAAATAATCAAACATATGAAAATTATTTAAGTCCATTGATGCAATTTTAATACAATCTACATTTAATTTATTTAATAATTGAAAGCTTTGTAAGTCAAATGCTGTTGAAAAAAAATCTAATTTAAGTTTTTTTGATATTATTTTTAATTTTTTATATTGATCAAAATTTAGGCTAGTTCCATTAATTAAATTATAGTGTATTGATTTTTTAAAAACCATTTCTCCTGGTATGAAAGTTTGAAATTTTACTGCATCAACACCAGCTTTCTTTGCTCCATAAACCATTTTTTTTGCTAGTTCAAAATTACCCATATGATTAAAGCCTATTTCGGCTATTATATATGTTGGAGATCTTTGATTAACTTTGCTAATTATGGAACTCAACGATTTATCCGTGTCTTTGTCTGGTAGTCCAGGCTTGCTCTTGCTCACTCCATCTTTTATCATGAAGTCTTTGGTGACCATATTTTTTAACACCATGACTACAATTTCTACAGCCTGGTTCTATCTCACATCTTCTTCCATTTGTATGAAGGTATCTAATTCTCTCTAATTTTTCACTTTTCCAAACACTCTTGATTGTATGGTGCTCCGCATTTCCCTCTTGAAATGATCCATCTACGTGTCTTAGTTTTTTCTGTGGAGTTCCCTCATATAACCCCAACACTAATCCTTCCTCTTCTTTGTGCGCGCCTGTGCATGGAAGAATTACTCCATTTGCAGAAACACTTAATCTTTGGAATGGATATTGACATGCCCAATCCATATTTATCATATCATCTTTGGGTTTTCCGTCTCTTAAATCTAAAAGCTCATTCACTGTTACCATATCAACACCAAGTTTTTTTAAAGTGTCGTAGTACTCTTGAGGATTATGAGCTATAGGAGGAAAAATAGTATTTGATCTAACCTGAGGTCTTTTTTTATTTTGCTCATTTCTTATTTCAATGAATCTTTTTATATTCCTTGAAACAATCGCAAAGGCATCATAATCTTTACCTTTCCATTTTGTAGGTGTCCTAATTGCATTATATTTTTCTTTAATACCATCAAATGAAAAGCTCAACCAACTTGGTTCTGCATCAATAATATCTCTTGCTAATTTCTCATCAATTTCTTGACCATGTGTGATTGCAGTAATCTCTAAAATTCCCTTTTTTCTAGCATATCTGAAAACATCTGCAATATTTACCTCTTTACCATTTTCATCTTTACTTTTATAAAGTGTTGGTTCTCCTCTCCAACTAAATAACATTGAATAAACTCCCATTTCAGAGCATTCATCTATAATACTTTTAACTGTTTTCCAGGGTAGCATTCTTTGAGCACCAAGGACTGTATTTTTAAACTCATCTGTAATTGTGTAGCACATACCACAAGAAAGATTACATGTGCTAACAAGCTCAGCACAAACCGCCAAAGGAAATTCCCCAGGCTCAAAATTTTTAGCTCTGTAGTGCCAAAGTCTTCTGTATTCTTTATAATTTGCATATTCTTCATCCGTTGGAAATTGGTTTCTTATAAAAGACTCTAAATTATCTTTAGTATCAAACTGGTATTGAGTTTGATTAGTTGGGACTTTTATGCCCTCTTTTTTTGTGTAAATTTCCTCTAACTGCTCTTCCTTAAAGAATATATTTGGTATTTGAGACATTATGTACTGTTATACTAAATACTATTATTTAAAAGAAGAAAATTCAAAGAATTAATCTATTTATTTAATCAATTTTTTAAAAAAAGCCTCAATTTTGATAATATTTGGATTATTAATTTTTGAATAAACATACCGTACAAATTTGAAATCTTCTAAGTTATCTACAGTAATTCTCATTGGAAAATATGTAGTCAATTTTTTAGGAGGCCTTACATAAGTGGCACCTTTTTTTTTCATCATATGGTATGTAACATGTTCTTTTGCAAAACTAGAGTTGTCTGTTTTTAAGTGCTTAAAGAAAAAATTACTTCTAAAGATTTCAACACCAGATCCTGTTGGTATAAATCGATCATCAAATTTAATATATGAAATATTTTTTTCTTTCTTAATATATTTAATGAGATATTTGGTCAAATTTACATCAACAAGAGGATT
>JAOIXS010000052.1 GCA_028225715.1 Candidatus Pelagibacter sp. | reverse complement strand
TATTACTTGCAAGAATATGAGTAGAATTTCAAAATATTTATTTTTGATCTTATTAATAGTAGTTAATTTATTTATGTTCATGGATAAAAAAGAAAATGAATTACACAACCATACTGTTGATGGAGTTATTTATAAAACTTGCATTTCCCAAGCAGTTGAATTGAAAACTAAATACAATTTAGAAAAAAAAGCAGATTCTTCATTGGCGTATAAAGGAATTGTTCTTAGTGAAAAAGAAAAATTTGGATCAATATTTAAAAAAAGAAACAAGGTCTTATCTAGTGGTATTGTAATTTATTCACTTTATGTTGCTAAAGAATCAATAATTAATAATCCACTCGGTGTGGGAATAAATAATTATAAAAATTATCGAGATGTTATCGATAAAAAACTAAATATTAATAATTATTCCGATTATACTAAAAATTTAGCTGGTGAGATTATTTTTGATGAAAGCTATATGCCAAGTTTATCAAGCACAATACTTTCATTTAATAAAAATTCAGGATCAAATAATTTTTCTAAGCTAATTGTTGAATTTGGTTTAATACCTATTTTAGGCTTATTTTTGATATTTATTTTTAGCTTTAGAAAAGAAATAAATGAGCCAATTAAGGCAACTTTAATACCCTTGATTTTCATTCAATGCTTTATAAGAGGCACAGGTTATTTTGATTCAGGCTTTATTATTAGCCTAATTATTGTATTAGTTCTTATCTCTGAACAAGTCATTAAGAAATATGAAAATAAAAATATTAAATAAGCAAGTATTTGAATTACTAATACTTTTAATATTAGTTTCGTTTGGAATTTATCTTTCATTAATCTCTGGATATGGCTCGGATGAAGATACACTTCCTTTAATAGGAGCATTTGAATCGATGATGGGAGGTGAAAAAATAATGGCCTCAAGATTTACCCCATACCCAGTAGCTGAGATTGGTATTGGTTTTTTATCCTATCAATTAGGAAGTTGGGCTGCAAATTTATTAACATTTATTTTTATTATTATTGGCTGCTCTTTTTTTTATGTAAGCTTGTGTAAGAAATATAATTTAAATGATCTAATATTATTTCTAATTATTTGTTTATCAAGTCCGGTATTATTTTTTGATAACATTGAACCAATTGATTATTCTTGGGCATTTGTATTTTTAGCTATTGGTACATTTTTTTTAAAAAAAAAATATTTTGAATTAGCTGTAGTTTTCTTTGGCATTTCTATTGGAACAAGAATTAATTTTATATTATTTATTTTTTTTATTATTTTTTGTTTTCAATATAGTCCTGTTATTAAAAAACCAAGAAAGGTTTTAATTTTCTTAGCATCATTTTTTATTGGAGGGCTTTTTTACCTTACAATTTGGTTTCAGTATGGTTTTGGTATTGAATGGCTAACAGCCGTAACACCAAATAATCAGGGATTATTAGGTTTACTTGCAAGGTTTTTCTATAAAACTTTTATGTCTATTACATTTTTATCAATGATATTTATTATGATAGTTTTGTTTTTTTTCTTAACGAAAAATAAAACAAAAAATTTTTTAGATTTTGAAAATTCTAAATTAATTTTAGGAATTATAATTTCAAATTTAACATTATTTTTTTTTATACCTGCTGAAATGTCTTACTTGCAGCCATTTTTAATATGCTTATATTATCTTGTTTATAAATTAGTTAATAAAAAAATTGTTTATTTATTAATAGTTTTAAATTTTTTTTCCTGGTTTGTAGATTTTGATTTTCTTAACATACAGTATAAAACTGAAGATAAATGTAATAATGTTGAGGCTATCTCTGCAAATTTCCAATTTCATTTAAACAAGGGAAGACTATTTGAATTCTTGGGATCTAGAAATAAAATTAGTTGCTGGATACATGATGACAGTGTGAGATCTAAAAAAATATTAAGTGGTGATGCTTTAAAAGAGTAAAATGCTTATTACATACCTAAATCTATTAGCTCTAACCATTTGTATATTAGGATACACAGCTTTATTTAAGCGTTTAATTTTCTATGAAGTGAATTTAAAAATATACAACATTGACTTCATTTATGGTTATTCATTACTAATTTCAATTTCAATTTTATTCAATTTTTTTTTACCACTAAAACACATTACGCTCATTTTTTTGATTTTAGGATATATTTTCTTTTTTTATTTTTTACTTAAAAAAATGTATGTCATTAATTTTGTAACGCTATTATTAGCGTGTTTTTTTTTGATTTTTATTTCACATGGTAATGGAATTTCTTACGATAGTCAGCTTTACCATTTGCAAACAATACAATTGAATAATAATTATAAAACTATTTTTGGTATTGGAAACTTACAGCCACATTATGGTATGAATTCATCTTGGCATAGTTTTCTTGGTTTAATCAATTATAATTATAAAAATGTAAACTTAATTTATCTAGCTAATATCTCTTTATTTGCTCTTTTTATTAATGAACTTTTTTCTAAAAATTTTGATATAAATAAGAAGTTAAGTAATGCATTTTTAGCCCTATCAATACTTTACATATTCTCTTACTCATATTTTCATCCTAATGGCAATGGTACCATTCTAAATAATCTAGGCTCACCTGAGGCAGATACAGTTTCAATGGTCTTTTTTATTTTAGCTTTATATTTATTTTTGTT
>JAOIXS010000051.1 GCA_028225715.1 Candidatus Pelagibacter sp. | reverse complement strand
CTTCTCCTGCAATAGCTGTTTTAACAAGATTTGAATTAGCTATAGAAAAGGCTATTACTCTTGCTTCTATCTCACTTTTTGATTTAGCTATATTAATTGTAATAAATTTAGTAGCTCCTTCGCCATCCTTAACTATTCTTTTTGACAAATTTAATAAAACTGAATGTAAAGCTTTATCAAAACTAAATATCTTTTTATCATTAATATTTTTAATTATTGGGTTTTTTACTTTTCCTGTTGAAAAAATAGAAACCATGTCGTTTGTACTAGTGTCACCATCGCAAGTAATTGCATTGAAGCTTGTATCGATATTTTTTTTTAATAGTTTGCTTAAAACATCATTTGAAAGATCTGCATCTGTAAAAATATAACCTAATGTGGTTGCCATGTTTGGAAAAATCATTCCTGACCCTTTGGCAATTCCATAAATCTTAACACTTTTGTTTCCAATTTGGCATTCTTCCATGGCAATTTTTGGCTGCAAGTCTGTTGTCATTATACCTAATGCAGCTTTCATCCAAGTAAATTTATTTTGCGTGTATTTAATTTTTTTAATTAGTTCTGGAATATTATTTTTAATTTTTTCAGTTGGATATTTTTCTCCAATTGTCCCTGTACATCCAAAAAGGACTTGATTTGATGATATTTTTTTTGGAGAGTCCTCGTCTTCAATTTGTTTTTTTGTTAACTGTGATGCTGCTTCTTCTGCTATTTCTTTTAAACCTTTGTACCCATCTGGTCCTGTAAATGCGTTGGCATTTCTAGTGTTAACAATTAGAGAGCTTATTTTTTTACTTTTTATATTTAAATTCCATTTAATATTCTCTGAAACTATTTTTGATTGTGTGTAAACAGACGCATAATTTGCCCCATCTCTAAAATAAAACATAACCAAGTCATCTCTAGATTTGCTGTATAAATTTGCACAAACTGTGGATATGGAAACTCCATCTAGGTGTTCTAAATCTTGAAAGTCGCTATTTTTTGACTTTAAATTTAGTGAGTTTATAAAGTTTTTAACGTTTATTGGCATGTGTTTAAAATATTTATTTAATACTTATATTAAAAGTTATAATTAATTATATACCAGAAAATCAAATGCTTAATCCCTTAAATTTTATCACAAAGTTCATTAAATCTAGCAATCAAAAAGAGCTCGATAGAATTAAAAAAATAGTTGTAAAAGTTAACTCCTTAGAGGCTACTGTTAAAAACCTTAGTGACGAAGACTTTCCTAAAAAAACTATAGAATTGAAAGATAGACTTAATAAAGGTGAAAATATAGATGATCTATTGCCAGAGGCTTTTGCACTTGTGAGAGAGGCATCGAAGAGAACAAGAAATGAGAGGCATCATGACGTTCAAATACTTGGAGGTGTTGTGCTTCACGAGGGTAAAATTGCTGAAATGCGAACTGGTGAAGGTAAAACTTTAACAATAAGTCTTGCAGCTTACTTGAATGCCTTGTCAAAAAAAGGTGTGCATATAGTTACTGTAAATGACTATCTTGCAAAAAGAGACTCTCAAGAAATGGGGGAGATATATAAATTTTTAGGATTAACTTTTGGTTTTATAAATAACGACCAAGATGATTTTGAAAGAAAAAAAAATTATAATTTTGATATTACGTATGCAACTAATAGTGAATTAGGGTTTGATTATCTTAGAGATAATATGAAATTTTCAAAAGAACAAATGGTTCAAAGGGGGCATGTTTATACTATTGTTGATGAAATAGATTCTTGTTTAATTGATGAGGCTAGAACTCCACTTGTAATATCAGGAGCTGCTGAAAACAAAACAGAACAATACCTTGCGATAGACAAACTTATAAAAAGATTACTACCTGAACATTATGAGATCGATGAAAAAGATAAAAATATATTACTTACAAATGAAGGAATAAATAGGGTAGAAAAAATATTTTCTGATGCGGGAATCCTAAAAAATAATAACTTTTATGATCCTGAAAACTTAAGTTTAGTTCACCATGTAAATCAATCTTTAAGAGCTCATCATTTATTTGAAAAAGGAAGGGATTATATTGTTAAAGATGGGGCATTAAAAATTATTGACGAACTTACAGGTAGAATATTAGAAGGAAGAAGATTTGGAGATGGCTTACACCAAGCACTTGAAGCTAAAGAAAGAATAGATGTTCAGGCTGAAAATCAAACTCTAGCATCGATAACTTATCAAAATTATTTCAAACTCTATAATAAAATTTCAGGATGTACTGGGACTGCAGCAACTGAATCTCAGGAATTTTATGAAATATATAACTTAATTGTAGTTATCATTCCTACAAATAAAGAAATGATTAGAAAAGATTGGAATGATCAAATCTTTAGAACTGAAGGAGAAAAAAATAAAGCCATCATTGAAAAAGTTATTGAGTGTCACAAACAAAATCAGCCAATATTAGTTTTTACTTCTAGCATCAATAAATCAGAAATTTATTCAAAATTACTAAATGATGAGAAAATTAAACATGTGGTTTTAAATGCAAAAAATCATGAAAATGAGGCTGAAATCATAGCAAATGCTGGAAAAATGAATTCAGTTATAATCACAACAAGTATCTCGGGTAGAGGTGTTGATATTCAGTTAGGTGGGAAAAAAGGAAGTCAACCTGATGATGAAATTTTAGAAAATAAAAATAAAATAAAATCACTTGGTGGACTATTTGTTGTTGGCACGGAAAGAATGGAGTCTAGAAGAGTTGATAACCAAGCCAGAGGAAGAGCTGGTAGACAGGGTGATGAAGGAAGTTCAATTTTTTATGTTAGTTTAGAAGATGACTTAATGAGAATATTTGGTTCCGAGTCTATGAATAATATTCTTCAGAAATTAGGCTTAAAAGATGGAGAAAGTATTGATCACCCCTGGATTAATAAAGCACTTGAGAGAGCGCAACAAAAAGTTGAAACTAGAAACTTTGATATAAGAAAAAATTTATTAAAATTTGATGACGTTTTAAATGACCAAAGACATGTGATATTCTCTCAAAGGAATGGGGTAATGGATAGTGAAAAAGTTTTTGATTATTCAGATGAATTTTTATCTGAAATTATTAGTCATCTAATCACCTTAAAAACACAGAAACTATCAACAACTAAAAATAATGAATTTAACAATC
>JAOIXS010000050.1 GCA_028225715.1 Candidatus Pelagibacter sp. | reverse complement strand
AATAATCTAAACATATCTAGACCTGGTATCATAAAAAAAATGAAAATTTTTTCTATAGATATATTTATATTTTGATTTAACAAAGTGTTATAAGTAAAAATGGTTACAAGTGCAATTAAGCAGCCCAAAAAAAGAGTTCCCGAATCACCAAGAAAATATTTCCCCTTAATTATTTGATAAGTATTAATTGCCATAAAAAAAGATATGAATAATAATATTATTTTAATATCACCATTTAAGAGTAGAGATAAACTGAATAACCATAATGTAGAAAATCCTGAGGCTAATCCATTAATACCATCTATTAAATTTAATGAATTTATTAATAGTGAGATACATAATATAGAAAATAAAATACTAAATTTACCTAGATAAATATCTTTATTTAATAGCTCAATATAGATTTTTTTTATTAAAAAAATTTCAGTAAAATAAAGAGCTACAAATAAAATAATTATTGAAATTAAAAGTTTTAGATATGCATTTACATTGATTCTATCATCAATATATCCTAACAAAAAAAAAATGTAGGAATAGGCTAATATCACAGTGATTGAATTGTTAAAATTATTAATATCAAAAACAAAAATTATTATTATAGAAAATATTATTATTCCAAACGAACCTATTAATGGGGTAGCTGAGATATGAATTTTATTCTGATTGGGAATGTCAATTACATGAAAGTATTCACCAATTAATTTACTATATTTTGTTAAAAAATATATAATGAATATTGATGAAAAAAAGATTACCAAGTAACTAATTTTAAACATAATTTATTATTAATATATATGAAAATAAATTCTCAAAACTTTTTTTTTAAAATAAATTTTCAAGTTCTTTCTATTTTTATCTTATATTTAGTAGCGTTATTTTATGGGCCGTCATTAGTCAATTTGTTTTATTTGCTAATGTCTATTTTATTCATTTATCAATTATATACTAAAAAAATAAGCTTAAAATTTAATTTAGATTGGAATTTTATAATACAAATTACCTTTTGTTTGTATCTAACCTTTAATTCTTTTTTCATCACTTATGAAAATGTTTTATTTTATAAGTCCTTATTTTACTTTAGATTTTTATTGATTGCTTTTATAATTTCAAAGATTGTTAATGATGAAGACCATACTTTAAAATATATATCCTTTATTTTTTTGTTATGTTCAATTTTATTAAGTCTAGATATTATCTATCAATCACAAACTGGTTTTGATATTTTTGGTTATCAAGCTGGGTTATGCACTTTTCCAGATGGAGAGCAGAATCTTAATCCTTTGAACTGTGAGAGATTTTCAGGTTTTTTTGGTGATGAGTTAATTGCTGGGAATTTTCTTGTAACATATGGTTTATTTTTTTCATATATTTTTTTTACCAGATTAAAAAAAAATTTTTTTAATATTTTGCTATTTTCATTATCAACGTTATTAATTTTTTTAGCAATCATCATTTCTGGGGAAAGAAACGCATTTTTAAGTATTTTGCTTATTTTATTATTTAATATTCTATTTAATAAAAAAGCTAGAACATATTTAATTTATCCAATTCTTATTTTTTTATTAATTTTTACTTTTTCATTTAAAAAATTTGAACACATTAAGTATAGATATATTGATTGGCCAATTTCAAGTGTCACCTCTTCTGAAGGAAATATATTTAAAAAACTGATTCAAACTCCTTGGGGTGCGCATTATGTTACTTCGTATGAAATATTTTCAAATAATAAAATTTTTGGTTCTGGATTTAAAAGCTTTAGAGAAGAGTGTAAAAAAGATATTTATAGTTTAGAAAACATAAACAAAAAATATGACCTAAATATACCATATTCTGGTTGTTCAACGCACCCTCATAATATGCATATTGAGTTATTAACTGAAGCTGGATCGGTTGGGTTTGTATTATTTTTTATATTAATTTTTTTTATTATATTTAAGCCGTACTTTAAAAATATTAACTATATTAAAGATAAACAAGATGTAATATTTGTATTATCAATTATATTCTCTATTATGTTTCCATTCAGACCAACAGGCTCTTTTTCAGGAACTATTTCTGCATCAAATTTATGGTTTTTTATAGGTTTTTATTTATATTTCATTAATAATTTAAAATTAAAAAAATGAAAAAAAAAATTGCTTTAATTACTGGTATCACCGGACAAGATGGCTCATACTTAGCTGAGCTTTTACTCAAAAAGAAATATAATGTGCATGGAATCATAAGAAGATCGTCTAGTTTTAATACGAGCAGAATAGACCACTTGTATCAAGATCCTCATTCAAGATCTAAAAATTTTTTTTTACATTATGGGGATATGACGGACTCACTTTCCTTGCAAAAAATAATAAATAATATTAAGCCAGATGAAATATATAATTTAGCAGCACAATCTCATGTTGCTGTTTCATTTCAACAACCTGAGTACACTGCCAACGCAGATGGATTAGGAGCGTTGAGAATTTTAGAAATAATCAATAATATAAAATCAAAAAAAATTAAGTTTTATCAGGCTGGGACTTCAGAAATGTTTGGAATGGTACAAGAAATTCCACAAACAGAAAAAACTAGATTTTATCCCAGGAGCCCATATGCGGTAGCAAAAGTATACGCTCATTGGATTACAATTAATTATAGAGAGGCTTATGGTATATTTGCTTGCAATGGTATTTTGTTTAATCATGAAAGTCCAGTTAGAGGAGAAACTTTTGTAACAAAAAAAATTACAAAAGCCTTGTGCAGAATAAAATATAAAAAACAAAAAAAATTATATTTAGGCAATTTAGAAGCTAAAAGGGATTGGGGACATGCCAAAGATTATGTAGAAGCTCAATGGCGAATTCTTCAACAAAAAAAACCAGATGATTATGTTATTGCAACTGGTAAAACATACTCGGTAAAAGTTTTTGTAGAAAAAGTAGCAGCCTACCTTGGAATAAAAATTATATGGAAAGGTAAAGGTGTCAAAACTAAAGGTTATGACCAAGAAGGTAATTGTATCATAGAGTGTGATAAAAAATATTTTAGACCTACTGAAGTGGATATTTTAATAGGTAATGCAAATAAAGCAAAAAAGATATTAAAGTGGAAACCTAAAATAACAATTAATGAATTAATTAAAGATATGGTAGAAGCTGACTTAAAAAAATTGAAATATTTATAATTAAATATTATC
>JAOIXS010000005.1 GCA_028225715.1 Candidatus Pelagibacter sp. | reverse complement strand
TTAAGAATGGAGCACTACATGTAAAAAGTAATATTCCAAGATATATATTTGACTTATTATCATAAAAAAGTTTGATTAAATTGTATAGGGCGTAAAGAATAGTTAGAGATGAAATTAAATTTATAAATCTTGAATATTTTACAATTTCGATAAAATTTTGTTTTAATTCATATCCACTAAAATTGATTAAATCAGTATACGAGGATGCATTTATAACTTTAATTAATTCAAGAAAACTCAACCATATTGAAATTAATAAAATTTGAGTATGCCCAGGATGGTCATAATATTCTGCTTTATCACCAGAGTTCAGTAAAAGACTGCTATTTATGAGAATTAAATCTTGGTCAGGTATTGAATACCAAAATCTATAAAAATTTAGTTGAAAACAAAAATAAAAAACTAAAACACTAATTATAAATACGTAAATATATTTTATCTGAAAATTAATATTTTTCAGATTACTTTTTTATAAAATTTTGAATTTTTTTTAATTTCATCAGAGATTAAAAAAGCTAATTCTAGTGCTTGGTTAGCATTTAATCTTGGGTCACAATGAGTATGATATCTAGACGATAAGTCTTTCTCTGAAATTTTTTGAGCACCGCCTATGCATTCCGTAACATCTTGACCTGTCATTTCAATGTGCAATCCACCTGCATAACTTCCTTCACTTTGGTGACATTCAAAAACATTTTTTACTTCTTTAACAACACTATTAAATGGTCTTGTTTTAAATCCAGTTGTAGCTTTAATTGTATTTCCATGACAAGGATCACATGACCATATTACATTTGAACCTTCTTTTTTAATTGCTCTAATTAATTTTGGTAAAAATTTAGAAACATTTTCATGACCAAATCTAGAAATTAAAGTTATTTTACCTTTTTCATTTGTTGGATTAATTTTGTTACAAAGATTTATTAAGTCTTCTGCTTTTAATGTTGGTCCACATTTAATTCCAATTGGATTTTCAATTCCCCTACAAAACTCAACATGTCCACCATCTAATTGTCTAGTTCTATCACCTATCCAAACAAAGTGAGCTGAGGTATCATGATATTCACCTGTTGTTGAATCTACTCTTGTCATTGCTTGCTCAAAAGGAAGAAGTAAAGCTTCATGTGAAGTCCAAAAGTTTACTGTTTTTAATCTTCTATTAAAATCAGAATTAATTCCACAAGCATCCATAAATGCTAGCGCATCTGCTATTCTATCTTCTAAATCTTTAAATTTTTTAGCAGCAGGAGAATTCTTAATAAAACCTAAATTCCAAGTATGTACTTTTTTAAGATCAGCAAAACCCCCATGAGAGAAAGCTCTTATAAGGTTAAGTGTAGAAGCAGACTGAGAATAAGCTTTAAATAGCCTCTTAGGGTCTGGAACTCTTGATTTTTTATTAAATTCCATTCCATTAATATTGTCTCCAAGGTAGCTAGGAAGTTCAACACCATCAATATTTTCAACAGGAGAGCTTCTTGGTTTCGAAAACTGTCCAGCAATTCTTCCAAGCTTAATAACAGGTAATGATGCTGAATAAGTAAGCACAAGTGACATTTGTAGTATTAACTTAAATGTATCTCTAATATTGTCAGGATGAAATTCTGCAAAACTTTCCGCACAATCTCCACCTTGTAATAAAAAAGCTTTTCCATCAACAACATCTGCAAGCTGCTCTTTTAAATGTCTTGTCTCACCAGCAAAAACTAATGGTGGAAAATTTTTAATTTTACTTAAAATACCATCTAACTCTTTTTGATCAGGATATTCCGGGATGTGTTTTACAGGATAATTTCTCCAACTATTTATTTTCCAATTTTTCATATTCAACCTAGGGGTGTTGTAGCAGAGTTTAATTATTATTCAACTGTAACTGATTTTGCTAAATTTCTGGGTTTATCGATGTCATAACCTTTTTTAAGAGCTGAGTAATAAGCTAATTTTTGTAAAGGTACGGTTAATAAAAAAGGTAGTAAGTCATCATTGGCACTTTCAACTAATACAGTTTCCCAAATATTTTCTGAAAAAACCTCATCTTTGCTCTTATTAGTGATCAATAAAACTTTAGCCCCTCTTGCTATTACTTCCTGCATATTTGAAATTGTTTTTTTAAAATAATTATCTCTTGGTGCTAAGACAACAACTGGCATTCCATCTTCAATTAAAGCTAAAGGACCATGCTTCATCTCGCCAGCTGGGTACCCTTCTGCATGTACATAAGCTAATTCTTTTAACTTTAATGCTCCTTCTAATGCAATTGGGTAAGAAAAGCCTCTCCCTAAAAACATCGAACCTTTTGCATCAGTAAATGAACTAGAAACTGTTTGGATTTTATTCTCTGTAAGTAAAGTTTGTTCAACTAACTTAGGTAATGATTTTAAGTCTTTAATTTTATTCAAATATAAATCTTTATCTAAATCTTTTCTTAAAATTCCTAATTTTAATACCAAAATATATAAAACCAACATTTGTCCCATAAAAGCTTTTGTGGATGCAACACCAATTTCAGGGCCACAGTGAATGGGTAAAACAAAATTAGAATCTCTTGCAATCGAACTTTCAATAACATTAACAACACTGCAAGTTTTCATGTTATTTTTGTTACATAAATCTAATGCAGCATATGTATCTGCTGTTTCACCAGACTGAGAAACAAAAATATATAAATTGTCATTTTTAAATCTATTTTTTCGGTATCTAAACTCAGAGGCAATATCAATTGTCACATCAAGTGTAGTATTTTCTTCAAACCAATACTTTGCCATTAAACAAGAGTGATAAGCTGTTCCACAACCAATTAAAGTAACTGAAGAAATTTCCTTTATATCCCAGGGAAAATTATAGATATTGATGTCATTATTAATTTTATCAACATACTCGTTTATGCAATTTTTAAGCGTTGTGGGCTGTTCTTCAATTTCTTTAGCCATAAAGTGTTTAAAGTCACCTTTGTCATAATCCTGCTCTTTAGAAGATAATTCTAAAACTTTTTTATTAACCTTTAAGCCTTCTTCATCAAAAAAATCTACTTGGTTTTTTTTTATGATGCAAAATTCTCCATCATTTAAATATGAAATTTTATTAGTCATAGATTTTAATGCGTAAGAGTCTGAGCCTAAATAATTTTCATTAGGACCATAACCAACTGCTAGTGGTGATCCTCTTCTTGCACCCACTATAAGATCAGGTTGATCTTTAAAGATTATTCCTAAAGCAAAACTTCCATGAAGTTGTTTAAGGGTTTTAATAATTGCATCTTTCAAATTAAGTTCTTTTAAATATTCCGTTATTAAATGAACAATTACCTCTGTATCAGTCTGAGATTTAAATATGTGACCTTTGTTTATTAAATGCTTTTTTAAAAGTGTAGAATTTTCAATAATACCATTGTGTACTACAGATACGCTTTTTGAGGAATGAGGGTGAGCATTGATTGTGTTTGGAACGCCGTGTGTTGCCCATCTAACATGTCCAATTCCAATCGGGCCTGACATGTTCTTAACTGCAAGATTTTTTTCTAAAATATCCACTCTACCTTCTGATTTTACTTCACTTACAATTCCATTTGATAGTGTAGCAATCCCTGCAGAGTCGTAACCTCTATACTCTAATTTTCTAAGAGAATTGATGATAGCCGATGACACTGATTTATTACTAGCTATTCCTATAATCCCACACATATTATTTTATTTTTCTTTTATAATTATTAACTTCAGTTTGAGAGCTTCTAGTTAAAGCTAATGAATCTTTTTTAACTTTTTTTGTAATTACAGAGCCTGCCCCAACAATACTATTTTTTTCAAGAGTGATTGGTGCAACTAATGAAGAATTGGATCCTATAAATACATTATCTTTAATTTTTGTTTTACTTTTTTTAACACCATCATAGTTACAGGTAATTGTGCCAGCTCCTACATTTACACTTTTACCAATTTCACTATCACCAATATATGATAAATGATTAATTTTTGATTTTTTTCCAACTTTACTTTTCTTAACTTCTACAAAATTTCCAACTTTTGATTCTTCTTCAAGAATAGTTCCCGGTCTTAATCTTGCATAAGGTCCAACTTCAACTTTGTTTTTTATACTACAGCCTTCTAAATGCGAAAATGAATTGATAGTTACATTATTGCCAATTTTAACTTTTTTTCCAATGACAACATATGGATTAATAGTAACGTTTTTTCCAATCTTTGTATCTTTTGAAAAAAAAATAGTTTCAGGACCAATCATCTTTACACCAGACTTGATAAAAAATTTACGAAGTTTTTCTTGTTCGATGTTGGAATTTATTTGTTTCATCTGGAAATATTTTTATATTAAGTATATAAATAACTTAATTCACAATTTATTTCTTAAAAATACTTTATTAATGACTCAAAAATACTCAATTTTATTTGACCTAGATGGAACATTGGTTGATACGGCCCCTGATTTGATGAATGCCCATAATCATGTAATGAAAAAATATGGTTACCCTACAAAATCTACAGCAGATATTAGAAATCTAGTTGGACAAGGTGCTGGGGCAATGATTGGTAGATCTATATGGGGGCAAGCCAAAAAGGAGTTTGGCAAAATTGATGACCAAAAAATTAAAGCTGAAATGGTTAAGGATTTTGTCAACTTTTATGGAAAAAATATTATTAAAGAAAGCACACTCATCAACGGTGTAATAGAATTTTTAAAGTGGTGTAAAGAAAAAGAAATTTCAATGGCAGTTTGCACAAACAAACAAGAGCACTTAGCGATCGACCTTTTAAAAAAAATTGAAATTTATGATTACTTTGAATACGTTGCTGGATCAGATACTTTTGATTATTGCAAACCTGATCCAAGACATATAACAAGTATAATTGAAATCATTGGTGGCGATATAAAGAGATCTCTAATGTTTGGTGATAGTGAAACTGATGCTAATGCTGCAAAAGCTGCCTCTGTTCCTGTTATTTTATTAGAAAATGGTTATACAGAAAAAAATTCTAATGAAATTTACCATAATCATTTGATAAAAGACTTTATTGGTGTTGAAAAAATAGTTTCAACTTACTTAAAAGATTGATTTAATTTTTTTTCTTACTATTAATAGGGCTGCACAATTAAGGAGGCCTAATGATTTCGCATAAAGTTAAAGTTTACGCATCAAAAATTCACTTACCTAAAAAAAATCAATTAGCATGGAAAATTGCTGAAATAGCCTCTGATAATGCAAAATTAGACAAAGCAGCTATTGAAATGGTTATTAATAGAATAATTGATAATGCTTCAGTTGCTATTGCTTCTTTAAATAGAAAAGCTGTAATCTCTTCAAGAGAAATGGCTCTAAAGCACCCTAGAAAAAATGGTGCAAATTTATTTGGGATTGATTCAAAATTAAAATTCGATTGTGAGTGGGCAGCTTGGTCAAATGGAACAGCTGTTAGAGAGCTAGATTTTCATGATACTTTTTTAGCAGAAGACTACAGTCATCCAGGAGATAATATTCCACCAATTTTAAGTGTTGCTCAACAAACTAAAAAAAGTGGTCTAGATTTATTAAGAGGAATTATCACAGGTTATGAAGTTCAGGTTAATTTGGTTAAAGGCATTTGTTTACACAAACATAAAATTGATCACATTGCACACCTAGGACCAAGTGTTGCAGCAGGTTTGGGTACAATGTTAAAGTTAAATACTGAAACAATTTACCAAGCAGTTCAGCAGGCATTACATACAACTGTTTCTACGAGACAATCTAGAAAAGGTGAGATCTCTAGTTGGAAAGCTTACGCCCCTGCTCATGCCGGTAAGCTTTCAATTGAAGCAGTCGATAGAGCAATGCGTGGTGAAGGTGCTCCAAGTCCAATTTATGAAGGTGAAGACAGTGTTATAGCTAGAATATTGGATGGTAAGAAAGCTTTATACAATGTACCTCTACCTAAGAAAAAAGAATCTAAGAAAGCAATACTAGAGACCTACACAAAAGAATATTCAGCTGAATACCAGTCTCAAGCGCTGATAGACATTGCTAAAAAACTTAATAAAAAAATTCCAAATTTAAATCAAATTAAAAAAATTGATATTTACACGAGCCATCACACTCATTACGTAATTGGAACTGGTGCAAATGATCCACAAAAAATGGATCCAAATGCAAGTAGAGAAACTCTAGATCACTCTATCATGTATATTTTTGCAGTAGCACTTGAAGATGCTGATTGGCACCATGTTAAATCATATAGCAAACAAAGAGCTAACAAGAAAAGTACTATAAAAATTTGGAAATCCATCACTACTTTTGAAGATAAAAAATGGACTAAAAAATATCACGATCCTAATCCAAAGAATAAATCATTTGGTGCAAGAGTTGTAGTTACTTTAAATAATGGTAAGAAAATTACAGAACAATTAGATAGAGCAGATGCGCATCCTTATGGAGCACGTCCATTTAAAAGACAGAATTATATAAATAAGTTTTTAACGTTAACAGATGGTATTTTAGATAAAAAGGAGAGTACTCGTTTCTTAAAAGTTGTTCAAAATCTTAAAAACTTGAAAGCTGGAGAGTTAAATAAATTAAATATCCAGGTTAAAAGAAGTCAGATAAAGAAAAATACAAAACAAGGAATTTTTTAGTGCATTTTGTAGATAAAGAGCCCAGTCAAAAAAGAGCTGACTTTGTCAGTAAATTAAAATCAAATAAAATTTTAAGAGTTCCAGGTGCTTATAATCCACTAACTGCAAAACTAATTGAAGAAATTGGTTATGATGCTGTTTACGTATCAGGTGGAGTTATGGCTAATGATTTAGGTTTTCCTGATATAGGTTTAACTACACTGCAAGATGTAAGTACTAGATCTTATTTAATATCTAGAGTTACAAGTTTACCCACAATAGTTGATATAGACACTGGCTTTAAGTCTTGTGAAGAAACCATTAAAACTTTTGAAGAATTTGGAGTGTCAGCGGTTCACTTAGAAGATCAAGTAGAGCGTAAAAGATGTGGGCACCTAGATAATAAAGAATTAATTTCGACTGAAGCAATGGTTAAAAAAATTAAAGAATGTGTTGCAGCTAAACAAGATGAAAATTTTAAAATTATAGCAAGGTCGGATGCTAAGGGAGTTGAGGGAATAGATAAGATGATTGATAGATGTAAGGCCTATATTGATGCTGGGGCTGAAATTATATTTCCAGAAGCTTTACATGATGAAAAAGATTTTGAAAAAGTTAGAAAAGAACTGTCATGCTATTTATTAGCAAATATGACAGAATTTGGAAAATCTAAGTTATTCAATTACAAGGAATTAGAAAATTTTGGATATAATATTGTGATTTATCCAGTAACCACACAAAGATTAGCTATGAAAAACGTAGAAGATGGTCTTAGAGACATTTTTGTAAATGGACACCAGAATAATATTATTGATAAAATGCAGACCAGAAAAAGACTCTATGAATTAGTTGAATATGAAAAATATAATTCGTTAGATGAAAAAATTTATAACTTTAGTACGGAAGGACATGAATAATGAGTGATGATATTAAAAAAGGTTTACTGGGGATAGTTGTTGATGAGACTGAAATTTCAAAAGTTATGCCAGAAATCAACTCTCTTACTTATAGAGGTTATGCAGCTCAAGATTTATGTGCAAGATGTGACTTTGAAGAAGTTGCTTACTTAATTTTAAATAAAGAATTACCTAATAAAAAACAATTAAAAAAATTTAAGAAAGAATTGTCTAAAGAAATAACTTTATCAAAAAATTTAATAAATATTTTAAAACAAATTCCTAAAAAATCTCATCCAATGGATGTTGCAAGAACTGCTGTCAGTGTTATGGGTCTTGAAGACAAAGAAACTAAAGATAACTCTCCAAAAGCAAATTTAAGAAAGGCGATTAGAATTCTTGCAAAAACACCTACTGCATTAGCAGCGTTTTATAGACTTAGAAAAGGAAAAAAAATTATAACTCCAAAAAAAAATCTTAGTTTTTCAGAAAACTTTTTCCATATGTGCTTTGGAAAAGTTCCAAACAAAGAAATCGTTAAAGCCTTTGATGTATCATTAATTTTATACGCTGAGCATAGTTTTAACGTATCAACGTTTACAGCCCGAACTATCACAAGTAGCTTATCTGATATTCATGGGGCAATCACAGGAGCGATTGCTAGTTTAAAAGGTCCTCTTCATGGTGGTGCTAACGAAGAAGTGATGCACATGATGAAGAAAATTAAGAAACCTGAGAATGCTTTAAAATGGATTACTAAAGCTCTTAAAAATAAAGATGTAGTGATGGGATTTGGTCATAGAGTTTACAAAAGTGGAGACTCAAGAGTTCCAACAATGAGAGAATACTTTAAAAGAGTAGCTATTATCAAAAAAGATAAAACATTTGAAAAAATTTATGACATTGTTGAAAAAGTAATGATCAAAGAGAAAAATATTTATCCTAATGTTGATTACCCTACTGGTCCTACTTACCATTTAATGGGTTTTGATACTGATTTCTTTACACCAATATTTGTAATTTCAAGAATTACAGGTTGGTCAGCACATATTATGGAACAACATGCTGCTAATAAATTAATTAGACCTCTTGCAAGTTATAAAGGTAGTAAGCATAGAAAAGTTGTACAGTTAAATCAAAGATAGTTAATTTTTTTCTATTTTTGCAAATCTTTCAAAAATAATTTCTGATTTAAGATTATTATCTCTAACAAATTCATCAATAGCTTGTTTTACACCTGGAGCTTGACTTAAGTTGTAATCATCACAAAGAATAATACCATTATTATCCAAAACTGGTTTTGAATAATGAAGATCATTTTTAACTGTCTCATAAGCATGTCCTCCATCTAAAAAAACATAATCAATTTGAGACATATCTATTTTTTTTAGTAGTTGATTAGAATTTCCTTTAATTAGATGAATATTTTTTTCAAATTTTTTTAAAAGATAAATTACTGCTTCGACTGAGTATGGATCTTGTCTTAAAATATATTCAAAATATATTTTTTTTAATGGATTGTTAAACTTAGTGTTTGGAATAACTTCATTTGCATTTTCAGCACTTTCATCAAATAAATCTAACCCAACGTATTTAAAATCATTTCCATGAATACTGTGTAATAGTTCACAAACGTTTCTTGCAGTAACACCATGGAACACACCGATTTCAAGAAAATTTTTAGGTTTCTTGGAGGCTATTTCATTAAGAAAATGCTCTCCAATACCCTCTTGTTTAAGGCTAGTTTTTCGAAAATACTTTTTATACTTCAAAAGATTAACTAAAAGCTTCTGTCCAAGTTCCTTGCGTTGATGCTTTAGAATATTCAGTAGAACGACCTTCAAAGAAGTTCATGTGTTCAACTGCATTCAACATAGAATCTAACCAAGTAAGTGGGTTTTTGTCCACTTTATAGATTGGATCTAATCCAAGCTGAGATAATCTTCTATTAGCAATAAACCTTATGTAAAGTTTTACATCTTGCGCTGTAAGACCTTCCATAGGGCCCATTTCAAAAGCTAAATCAATGAAAGCATCTTCATGCTCTATGATTGTTCTACATGCTTTATAAAGTTCTGCTTTTAATTCAGGAGTCCAGATTTCTGGGTTCTCATGAATGAACTCTTTAAACAATCTAATCATAGAATTACAGTGCAACGTTTCATCTCTTACTGACCAAGTAACAATTTGGCCCATCCCTTTCATTTTATTATGTCTTGGGAAGTTAAGTAAGATTGCAAAACTTGCAAACAATTGTAAGCCTTCAGTGAATGCACTAAATACAGCTACTGTTAATGCAATATCTTTTTTTGAACTCATGTCAAAATTTTGCATGTAGTCGTATTTATCTTTCATCTCTTTATATTTCATAAAAGCAGAATATTCTGACTCAGGCATTCCAATCGTATCGAGTAAATGAGAATATGCAGCTATGTGAACTGTTTCCATTGAAGCAAAAGCAGTCATCATCATTAATACTTCTGTAGGTTTGAATACAGTTGTATAATGTCTTAAATAACAATTTTGTACTTCAACATCAGCTTGAGTAAAAAATCTAAAAATTTGTGTTAATAAATTTTTTTCAGACTGTGTTAAATTTTTCTGCCAATCTCTAACATCATCACCAAGTGGCACTTCCTCTGGTAACCAGTGAATTCTTTGTTGTGTTAACCAAGCATCATAACACCATGGATATCTAAATGGTTTGTAAACTGGGTTTTCAACTAATAGTCCCATTTTTTGTGGTTGAACTATTTCCTCTTTTGGTGGTTGAATAATTTTGGTATTCATTTTCTCTACTGACATGATAGGCACTCCTCGTATTCTGGTTGTTCGGTTGTTTGTGGTTTTGACTTATAAACATTTGCGGTAACATCTGTTGCTTTAGTGTCATTAACATTTTCCGCACGTTGAATTGATTTTGATCTACAGTAATAAAGGCTTTTTAAACCTTTTTTCCAAGCATCAAAATGAATTTTATGTAATTCTCTTTTGTGAATATCTGCTGGTACAAATAAGTTAATTGACTGTGCTTGAGATATATATGGTGTTCTATCTCCACTTAATTCAATAATCCATTTTTGGTCCAGTTCAAATGCTGTTTTAAAGACATCTTTTTCTAAGTCTGTTAAAAAATCTAGATGAGAAACAGAGCCTTGATTTGTTGTAATTACAGACCAAACATCATCTGTATTTTTTCCATGTTTTTCTAATAATTCTACTAAGTATCTATTTCTAACATTAAATGATCCTGAAAGAGTTTTGTGCGTGTAACTATTTGCTGCAACGGGCTCTACTCCAGGGGACGCTCCACCACAGATAATGGAAATAGAAGCTGTTGGTGCAATCGCAGTTTTGTTTGAAAACCTTTCATTAAAACCATAATCAGCAGCATCTGGGCATGGCCCTCTTTCATCAGCCAAATCTTTAGAAGCTTGATCTACATGCTCTTGAATATGTTTGAATATCTTTTTATTCCAAGCTTTACTCATAACAGATTCAAGTGGAATACTGTGTTTTTGTAAGTAAGAATGGAAACCCATAACACCTAATCCAACACTTCTTTCTTTTTCAGCAGAATATTTTGCATCATCAAATTGCTCTGGAGCTCTCTCAATAAAATCTGTTAATACATTATCTAAAAATCTCATAACATCATTAATCATAACGTTATCGTCTTTCCACTCATCATACTTTTCTAGGTTTAAAGATGATAAACAACAAACAGCAGTTCTATCTCTTCCATTTTTATCTATTCCAGTAGGTAAAGTTATTTCACTACAAAGGTTAGAAGTTTTAACAGTTAAATTAGCAAGTTTGTGATGTTGTGGAATTTGTCTATTAACTGTATCGATATAGATTATATAAGGCTCACCTGTTTCAATTCTTGCAGTTAATAATCTAATCCATAAATTTCTTGCAGAGATAGTTTGTTGTACAGTTCCATCAGCAGGACTCTTTAATGCCCACTGCCCATCTGTTTCAACCGCTCTCATAAATGCATCAGACACTAAAACACCATGATGAAGGTTTAAGGCTTTTCTGTTTGGGTCACCACCTGTAGGTCTTCTCATTTCTATAAACTCTTCAATTTCAGGATGCTCAATTGGAAGATAACAAGCAGCAGATCCTCTTCTTAATGAACCTTGGCTAATTGCCATTGTTAACGAGTCCATTACTTTAATAAAAGGAATAATGCCTGATGTCTTTCCAACTTTACCAATTTTTTCTCCAATGGATCTAAGGTTACCCCAGTAACTTCCGATCCCACCACCCTTAGCAGCTAACCAAACATTCTCACTCCATAGATCAAGTATTCCATTTAAACTATCTGATGCTTCATTTAAAAAACATGAAATTGGCAAACCTCTTTTAGTTCCACCATTTGATAAAACTGGAGTTGCTGGCATGAACCATAAATTACTAATATAATTATAAATTCTTTGTGCATGTAAATTGTCATCTGCATATGAACTTGCAACACGTGCAAACAAATCTTGGTAAGATTCGTTATGACCTAGGTATCTATCTTTTAAAGTTGCCTTACCAAAGTCTGTTAATTTACTATCTCTTGATCTATCAATTTTAATAATGATACCTTTTTCATTTTGAAAAAGTTCCGTGTCATTACTAAGTGAAAATAAATCTGGTCCTTTATTTTTTGAAAGCTCTCTATTATCTGGGCTATATTCGGAGACAGCTTTCTTGAGTGCTTGTGATAGTATTTTGTTCATATTTAAAATTTTTCTTCAGTTTTTTTTACAAAACAACTATATGTTGTATGCTAGAAGCATTGATACACCATATAAATCATTATTCAACAGAACATTTATAGAACATATAAAAAAAATATCAATAAAAAAATAAAATGAATGTAAGAAAGGTTAATAATGACAACAAATTTAAAAATAGATCCGTATGGCTTCAGAGAGTATGACGCAAGGTGGTTGTATGAGAAGGACATAAACCAACTCGGAATAGAGAATCTGGGTAAAGGTTTAGGAACTCAGATTATAAAACATACAAAAAAAACCAACCCGAGAGTAATTGTGGGTCATGATTATAGATCTTACAGTGAAGAAATAAAATCTGCTCTTAAAAAAGGACTACTTTCAACTGGGTGTAATATTGAAGACATAGGTTTATCATTGTCCCCTACTGTTTATTTTGCACAATTTAATTTAGATGCTGATGCTGTTGCAATGATAACCGCTAGTCACAATGAAAATGGTTGGACTGGAGTTAAAATGGGTATCAAAAAAGGGTTAACCCATGCACCAGAAGAAATGAAAGAATTAAAAGAAATTACTTTAAATGAAAACTTCATAAAAGGCGAAGGTAGTGAAAAACAAATAGAAGGTTTTCAACAAATTTATAAAGATGATTTAATAAATAAAAACAAAATCAAAAATAAAATTAAAGCAGTTGTTGCTTGTGGTAATGGTACAGCTGGAATATTTGCCCCTGAAATTTTAAGAGGAATTGGTTGTGAAGTTATAGAACTCGATTGTGATCTTGATTGGACTTTTCCAAAATATAACCCAAATCCAGAAGATTTAGAGATGTTACATGCAATTGCAAAAGCTGTAAAAGATAATAACGCTGATATTGGTTTTGGTTTTGATGGGGATGGCGATAGAGTTGGTGTAATCGATAATACAGGGGACGAAATATTTTCAGATAAAATTGGATTATTGATTGCAAGGAATTTATCTAAAACTCATAAAGGTTCTAAGTTTATTGTTGATGTAAAATCAACTGGATTGTACGCAACTGATAAAGTTTTAGTGAAAAATGACTGTGAAACAATTTATTGGAAGACAGGTCACTCACACATAAAAAGAAAAGTTAATACTGAAAAAGCTTTAGCAGGATTTGAAAAAAGTGGTCACTTTTTCTTTAACCAACCACTAGGTTTTGGTTATGATGATGGAATTAATTCAGCAATACATGTGTGTCATTTGCTTGATAATGAAAATAAAAGTATGCATGAAATTATAAAAGAATTACCTAACACGTTTCAAACACCTACGATGGCACCTTTTTGTAAAGATGAAGAGAAATATCAAGTAGTTGAAGATTTAGTTAAACAAGTAAATGAGATTAAAGATAATAAAACTAAAATTGATGACCAGGAAATTAGTGAAGTCTTAACAGTTAATGGTATCAGGTTTTCTTTTAAAGATGGTTCATGGGGGTTAATTAGAGCCTCATCAAATAAGCCTTCACTTGTTATTGTTACTGAAAGCCCAACATCGGATGAGAGAAAGAAAAAGATCTTTGATTTCATTGATGATCTTTTACAAAAAACAGGAAAAATTGGTAAATATGATCAAAAAATATAGATTTAAATAAAATATTTACTATGAAATTAACAATAAAAAATTAAAATTTGAACTCACTATATCTATTAAAGCATTCAAGATTATTTGATCGTATAATAATTAAAAAACGAAAAGAAATAATTAAAATTATAAATAAATATTTTTATAATAAATCTTTCAGTGATGCTTTGGATATTGGAACTACAGACGATATGGATTTTGAGAGTAGCAATCATATTATTAAAAATATCAATAAAGTAAAAGAGTATAAGTCAATTTCAAACCAAAAAATTAACTCACGTTTTTTTAAAAAAACTTTAAATAAATCTATTTTGGAAAATTTATCTGAAGAAGAAATACAAAACTATATGTCAGATATTGTAATTTCAAATGCAACAATTGAACATGTTGGTAACTATACCTGTCAATTAAAAATGCTTTCTAATATAGTAAATTTAACTAGAAAATACTTCGTTGTAACTACACCAAATAGATTTCATCCATTTGATTTTCATACAAAGATACCATTCATTCATTGGTTTCCTAAAAAAATACATAGAAAAATATTATCTTGGTTTAATTTAGATTATTTTTCAAAAGAAGAAAATTTAAATTTACTTTCTATTGGTGATTTAAGAAATCTATTAGATAATTATCCTTTAATTAAATATGAAATTTTTAAAATTAAATTTCTTGGCTTTACATCAAATTTTATTATTATAGGAAAGATTAATGAAAATGATTAGAAATTTATTAAAATTTTAATATGCAAAATAAAAAAGATTTTGGTTTTGGAAATCAAATTAGAAAATCTCCTTACTTTAACTCAACTGTTAAATGGGGTGCAACTGGTTTTTCAGTTTATAATCACATGTACATTCCTCGTGACTTTGGATCTCCTGAACAAAACTTTTGGAATTTAGTCAATGAAGCAATTTTATGTGATGTTGCAGTTGAGCGACAAGTAGAGATTACAGGACCAGATGCTACAAAATTTATTCAACTCTTAACGCCAAGGGATTTATCAAAACTTTCAGTTGGGCAATGTAAATATGTTTTAATAGTAAATAATGAAGGTGGAATTTTAAATGATCCAGTTTTATTAAGACTAAAAGAAAACCATTATTGGTTATCCCTTGCAGATAGTGATATTTTATTATGGGCACAAGGGGTTGCGGTAAATTCAAATCTTGATGTTAAAATTATCGAACCCGATGTCTCCCCTCTTCAATTGCAAGGACCAAACTCAGGAAAAATTATGGAAAGCTTATTTGGCGAAAGTATTAATGATCTTAAATATTATTGGTTACGTGAATTAGATTTAGATGGCATTCCTTTAATTGTCTCTCGTACAGGTTGGTCTAGTGAATTAGGTTATGAATTATATTTAAGAGATGGATCTAAAGGAGATGAGTTATGGGAAAAAATAATGGCAGCTGGTAAACCTCACGAATTAAAACCGGGTCACACATCATCAATTAGACGTATTGAAGGTGGAATGTTATCTTATCATGCAGATGCTGATATTAACACGAACCCTTATGAAGTAGGTCTTGGACGTTTAGTAGATCTTGACACCGATATAAACTTTGTTGGTAAAGATGCATTACGAAAAATAAACAAGGATGGCATTAAGAGAAAACAAGTTGGAGTAATTTTAGATTGTGACCCTTTAACTGGACCAAATACTACATTTTGGGAAATAAAAAAAGATAATGAAGTTATTGGTAAAATTACTTCTGCAGTTTACTCACCAAGATTAAAACAAAACATTGCCCTTGCAATGGTTTCAATTAACCAATCAGAGATTGGTACAGTACTTGATGTTAAAATGAATGACAAAATCATTAAAGCAACGGTTGCTGAAAAACCTTTCTATGATCCTAAAAAGAAGCTAGCTAGTAGCTAACAATAAGAGTATTTATAAAACATGTTAACTCCAAAAGACTACATTTCCCTTTACTTACTCGTTATTATCTTAACGGTAGTCTCAGTTAACTTCATGTACCGTCTTTATTTTTAATAATATCTACCGACTATTTTTATTGATTACGCTTTTTAAGGTAAGTAATTTGTAGTTTGTAATGGTTTCACCCCTTCTCTTATCAAGGGGTTTACGGAAAGAGGACATAAAGGAAAAAAACCGTAAATGTTTAAAAAGGAGTGAAATCCAATGCATGATTTAAATAGATCATGATCGTTTGTTTAAAACTTGCTCTAATAATGTTTAATTTATGAAATAGATGATGGTTAGAATTATAAGGATAATGACAATCCAAATAGCAAGATTGGTTAAGAATTGCTTTAATTTAGAATTAGATTGTAAAAAAGCTGGGAGTACTAATAAAAGTATCCCTACCATATAAACAAAGGGTATTATCTGATCTAACATTATAGCATTTTACCATGTTTTAATTAATAGTGTTCAAAATTTAATAATATTTAGATAATTAATTAATTTATCTTCTAGTTGGAATTTTAGATGCAACGTACTGTTTTCGAACACCTTCTCTAAAGTAAATATAAACTCCCGCTGAAATAATACAAATGACCCCTAATAAAGTTCTAAGAGATGGGATTTCATTAAATAAAAAATAACCTGGGATCATTGACATAATAATCAATGAATATTCAAACAATGAAACAACAGATGGAGATGCAATGATATAGGCTGAAAAAATACATAAGAACCCAATAGATGCTGCAACTCCAAAAAATAATATAAACTTCCAAGTATAATCAAAATTTGTAAACCACTCTCTAAATATAAACTGGGTTGTTGGATCAAAGCTTGTCTGGTTAAATTGACCATTTCCCATAAAGAGATAAATGATGCCACACAAAACAAGAGCAATTAAATAAAAATAATATAACTGGGTGTTCACATCATCTTTATCTGATGTATATTTAGTAATTGTCATTGAAGCCGCATAAAACAAAGCACTTAACACTGGTAACAAATTTCTATAATCAAAACTTTCAAAATCAGGATTTAAAACGATTAATACACCAAAAAAACCAAAGGCAATAGCGGACCATCTTCTAATACCAATAAATTCTTTTAAGAAAAATTTAGCAAAAATGGATACGAAAAAAGGACAAGAAAAGAATAAAGCATTAGCAGTTGCTAGTTGCATGTAAGTAATAGAGATAAAAAAGGTTGAAAAAGCAATAAAATGTAACAACACTCTTACAAAAGTTAATACTGGATAATGCGTTTTAAAAGATACTTTCTGTCTTTTAAAACTTAAATAAATAAAAAGCACTGTTGCTGCAATCAAATACCTTCCAAAGAAGATCTCATAAAGGGCAGATTTTTCAAATATAAATTTAATTAACGAGTCTTGGATTGCAAACAAACTCATTGCAATCAATATTAATACTATCCCTTTTGAATTATTGTCCCTACTCATTGTTTAAGTTTAAAACGTGAGCAGAGAAATTAGGTGCAGATTTCTTAATTTTTACCTTCATAATTTTTGCCTTCTTAACTTTTTTCTTCCTCATAGCTAATATGATTTTGTGTTTCATTTGAATGCTTGAGATTATAACAATCAGTACAAAGTAAAATGACCTCAGGACCTGAACTCACTTGTGTTAAGATGGCTGTATCATCACCACATTCACTGCAACCTGATAAACGTTTTTTCACAATTAATTAAAGTTTTTCTTAACCATTTTAATATTTAATGACACGCTTGGTTGAATTTTTTAAGTCTCCAATAATTATAAGGCCATGGTGTTAAAAAACCAACTATTAACATAATAGGTACTACCCACCAGGTAAGTTGAGCTCCACCTGTTAGTAAATAATCTGTTAAATTCATCGTGATTTCCATACTAACCATTGAGATGAAACTCATTCCACAGGCAGTTTTTAAAGCATTAATTAATTTAAAATTTTGTCTCATTAAAATAAAAGTTTCAAGCATAATGCTAGTGAGTAAACCATTAATGATTGCTAAGGTCATAATGCCCAATACTGAAAAAGGAATTTTACTTAATTGAAAAAATAGTATGGTTCCAAAGTCACCAATTGCACAGCCGATAACACACCACATCGTATTCTTAGCACTTGTTTGCCACGTGTGTTTACACGACCAATGAAATGTATCAGTTGCCATTTAATTTATTTACTTAAATTTATTTGATGTTGGTAATAATCATCAGGCCAAAAACTTTTAATATAAGCTAAAACTGAATCTATATCTTTGTCGCTAAGATTGTCTCCAAACCCACCCATTTTTCCTTTATAGTCACTGATTAATCCAGCTAATCCATATTTAATAATTTTATGTAGTGTCTCATCATCATGGTGCCAAGTGTGACCCGTACCATTTAAAGGCGGCGCTTTTCTATGACCATCTTCATCTAAACCCTTCCAATTTTCAGCACCTGATAAATTAACCTGGTGGCAACTTGCACAATTATTTTGGTATGCAATTTTACCTCTAGCGATCATTAATACAGAATCTCTTGTAATTGGATAATGATTGTCTGAGTAAGAAAGATTAGTTAACGATATCAATAGAGTTAAAATTAGAAGTATTTTTTTCATAACATCTAAGATTGTATATTAAAATTGTTGGATTAATCTTATATTTTTTTAAGATTGATTGATTATAAGTGTTTATTGATGAACAATTTTATATTATTTATTGTCACACTTTTTTGCTGGTCCCCTACTTGGTATGTCATCAAATTTCAATTAGGTTACGTTGATCCGTTGGTGTCAGTATTTTACAGGTTTTTGATAGCTGCAATCATCATTTTTATTTATCTAATTTATAAGAAAAAAAAACTTAAATTTTCTTTAAATCAACATGCATGGTTTTTACTCTTTGGTGTTTGTCTTTATTCTTTAAATTATGTTTTCTTTTATTTATCAAACACTTATTTAATAAGCGCATTTCCAGCAGTTGTTTTTTCAACTGTAGTTATTATGAACATTTTAGGTGAACGTTTTTATTTTAAGAAAATACCTTCTTTAAAAACTTTAATTGGTGCAACTATTGGAATGATTGGAATTATAATCATCTTCAGTGATGAAATTTTCAATTTCAGCTTTGCTAATGGAACGCACGTTGGATTATTTTTAGCATTAATTGGTACATTTTCTGCATCAACAGGAAATATGGTTCATCAAAGGAACTTAAATAATAATTTTTCATTAATACCAACACTTGCTTATGCAATGCTTTATGGGTCTTTAGTTACTTTGTTAATTACCCAAATAAAGGGTACTGAATTATTATTTGAATATAGCTTTAGTTATATTGCGTCCCTTGCTTATCTATCAATAGTTGGCTCAATATTTGCTTTTATTTTTTATTTAAGATTATTAGAGAAAGTTGGAGCAGGACGAGCAGGTTATGTTGGGGTTGTTATGCCCGTACTTGCTTTATTAATCTCAACAGTATTTGAAAACTTAGAATGGCAGCAAGACTTAATAATAGGTTTGCCTATTTTAATAATTGGAGCTGTACTTGTTATTAATCAGAAAATTAAACCTATAAATTAAGCAAATTAAAATTTTTTTATTTATTTGCTAAGGCGTTATAGATACAGCCCACTCCAATTCCCATAACCTCATCACTTTTTAAAGATCTTGCTCTATTGGTCATCTGAGACTTTAAGAATTTTGATGTTCTATGATTTGGATATCTATATTGTATTATATGTAACCAAGGTCCATTAAAGCTTACACCATCTAAATTTTTGTTAAATTTTTGCACACCCTTGCTAGCTTGTGAATTATGACCTTTTTTTGCCCAAGGTTCTAAAATAGAATTATCTAAAAAACCATCTTGAAATAATTCAGCAGCTTTTAATAAATTTTTTTCATAATTTTTTGGTAATTTTATATTGGCTGCATTTGCAATTTCTAAAATCATAAAAGCTTCTCCTAAGCCAGTATGATGATACCATAACGATCGATCTCCACGTGTAGTTCTGTCTTTAATACTTCCATCATCAAGTATCCATTTATCAGCTCCTTTAACAAGTTTCTTAACTAATTTAGAATAATTTTTTTTATCACTATGTCTTAAAGCTATGTTGGGAAAATACCAACCAGCAGAATTTCCCATATAAAATTTATTGGCAGGTTTTATTTGTTTATAAAAAGGTTTGAACCATTCATTAATAGTTTTATGTCTTGGATCTTCAATTTTATAATTAGCAAAATTAAGATTGTAGATATAGTTTAAACCCATAATTATCTCTAGGGTTACAGTTGCATCTTTTATTGGTGCTAAGTCTTGACCCTCTGGATCGCTCCACTCACCTTCGCAATCTTTTAAAATAGAATTTTTTTCTGTATTTTTGTAACATTGTTTAGTTTGAGTGAGAGCTTTATTTTTTGCCCATATATAAAGTTTATCAAAAAGAAACTCTTTTACCTGATCATTTTCAGATACACTTGCATAAGTTACAACATCAGCGTATTCTTTAAAGACATCCCGACTATGAACACCTTCTACTATTTTCCAATTATCCATTCTTGAATTATAGCCAAGTATTTTTATTGCTAAATCTTTGTTAATAATGCCTTTTCTAATTTTATAGTTTTCAAAACCACAAAACTTGCTCTTATGTTCGGTAGATAATTTATTAAACTCATCTTGAACACTATCTGGAATAAATGGAGATTTGCTTAATTGTTTTGCAAAAGATAAATTTGGAACTACTAAAAATAAAACTAAAATTATTAAATGTTTTTTCATGAATGTTTTGTAAATTAACTTTTAACTATTTAACACATTTACCAATAGAACCTAGTAAACATTTAGTTCCATCAATCCAAGTTGCATTGTTTAGATTGGCACCTTCAAAGGTAGCTTTTAAGATATTAGCACCGGTTAAGTCGGCTTCAAAAAGGTTGCTGTTAGTGAAGTTTGTCTCAATTAAAGATGAACCTTTAAAATTTACTCTTGTTAAGTTGGCACTAGAAAAGTTTGCCTTTTCAAAAATCCCACCTTCAAGATTTGCTTCATATAAATTAGTTCTTATAAAAGAAGATTCTACAAAATTACCATTAGATAAAGTTGCATTCATCATCACCCCTTTATCAAAAGTAACTTTAATAAAACTAATAAAAGATAAATTAGAATTTGGTATATAGGCTCTACTTAAATCTTGGCCTTCAGAGAATTGACAATTGGAATAATCAACTCCATCAACTGGAGCATCATCACAACCAGCTTTAGCACCACTAGTTAATAATAAGCTTAAGACTAAAATAGTCAAAAACTTACCTATAAAGCTAGTCCGCAATATTTTTTTCACAGTTAAATGCTAACAAATCTTTCTTAGGATGTCTTGAGTTAATTTAATTAGGTTTTGTCCAATACCCATAAACACAACGTGTACCTCGTCTAGAGCAATCATAAGTATCATGCAAAACACCATCTTTAACAACGGTTATATGTTTTGAGCAAGATACAATCAAAGTTCCACTTGGAAGCTCATCTTTTTTTAAATGAACTTTACAGCCTTGGCCTATAAACATAGTTGGTGTCCACTGCCATCCTAATTTTTCAAGATATTTCTTAACCACTACTCTATGAGTGCCAGACCTTGGGCTATCATTTTTTTGCTTTAAACTTCTAGCAAGTTTGGTTCGTGATGTAGTTCTAAATTCTTCATTTGCTTTATAAAGATCATCATAAATCTTTTGGTACGGAAGTTTTGTTACAATTGCAATAGATCTAACTACACAGTCTCCAGCTTTTCCTTTATATCCAGCCGCAGATCTTCCACCGTCATTTATTTGTAATTCTAAATTGCTACTTGAAAATAGTTTCTTAAAGAAATTCACGATTTTGTTTTATGATCAAGGATCTCGATCATACACTGAGTTGCGTATTCACGCCATTCTGCAGCTGATTTATCCTTAAGGTTATTAAGGTGGTTCATGTTGCTATCTATATTTTCTTGATGTTGGGCTTTATCCGCTTCATCCAGATTTTTTTCCATATTAGTAAGATTGGTCTTCATTGCATTAATCCAACTATTGCCAAGCTCTACACATTTAACATTATCTTTCTCATCACAAATTTGTTTAAAGAAATTGAAAATAACGTCATCAGCTTTTATCTCTTTACTCATGTTAATTTCCAAAAATACCTAGTTTAACATCATAATCAACAGCAATTCCGTAATCAGGATCATCATCACTATCAACTACAAGCTGCCCTGCTTTACTTAATAATCTATGACAATCTTTAGTTAAATGTCTTAATTTAACTTTTTTACCAAAACTATTATATTTGTCAGCAATATCCTCAATTGCTTTTAAGGCTGATTGATCAATAACTTTTGATCCTGCAAAATCAATAATGACTACTTCAGGATCTTCTTCAGGTTTAAATAATTCTAAAAAACTATCCGTTGAACTAAAGAAAAGTGGTCCTTCTATTTCATACACCTTAGCACCCTTTTCTGTAACAGATGGTCTCTCAATCGCTCTAATTCTTGATGCAGATTTCCAGGCAAAAACTAATGCAGATACAATCACCCCAACAATTACAGCAACAGCTAAATCTTCTAAAACAGTTACAACAGTTACAAGAATAATAACTAATGCATCACTTTTTGGTACAAAAAATAATATCTTTAATGAATTCCAGGCAAAGGTTCCAATCACTACCATAAACATTACACCAACTAGTGCTGCAATTGGGATCATCTCAATATAGTTTGATGTATATAAAATAAAAATTAATAAGAATAAGGCTGCAGCTATTCCTGCAATTCTTGTTCTTCCGCCTGATTTTACATTAATCATAGATTGACCAATCATCGCACATCCACCCATGCCCCCAAAAAAACCAGTAACAGTATTAGCTAACCCTTGTGCTAAACATTCCTGGCTAGCTCCACCTCTTTTATTAGTAATTTCTCCAACTAAGTTAAGGGTTAACAAGCTTTCAATTAAGCCAATGGCAGATAAGATAAATGCATAAGGGAAAATAATTTTTAGAGTTTCAAAGTTTAATGGAACACTTGGAATTGAAAATATTGGTAATCCTCCTTTAACGCTTGCAAGATCTCCAACACTTGGAATATCAATTTTTAATGCTAAAACTAATACAGATGTAACTAAAATTGCAGCAAGGGTTGCTGGAACTGCTTTAGTAATTTTTGGCAGTAACCAAATGATTAACATGGTTAAAACAACAAACCCTATTGAATAATATAAAGTGTTTCCTGAAATCCACACGGATTGCCCCATTGCATTAAGGGTTTTAAACTGACTAAGTTGTGAGATACCAATAACGATTGCAAGGCCATTAACAAAACCAAGCATTACAGGTTGAGGTACCATTCTAATAAATTTTCCAAGTTTAAAGACACCCGCTAATAATTGTAAAATTCCCATTAAAACTACAGTTGCAAATAAATATTGAGCACCGTGATCCATAACAAGAGAAACCATAACAACAGCTAAAGCGCCTGTTGCTCCTGAAATCATCCCAGGTCTTCCTCCAAATACAGCTGTAATCAACCCAACGATAAAAGCTGCATAAAGCCCTGATAAAGGTGCAACTCCTGCAACAAAAGCAAAGGCAATAGCTTCCGGAACTAGCGCTAAAGCAACTGTTAAACCTGATAAAACTTCAATTCTAAATAAAGAAAAGGATGCTCCTTCTTTAGGAATATAATTTTGTGAGTTAAAGCCTATAGATTTAGCAAATGATGAGAGTGTGGTTTTAATCAATGTATTTTAATTTTAATTATTTGTGAATCAAGATTTTATCTATTTAGTAAAGCAAGCAGTTGATAAAGTCTACTTTCAATTAATACGTGTTAACAAATTTGGGACGAATCAGATATAAAAAGATTAAGAGGTAGTGGCGGGAGACTAAAGCTACCTCTGTCCTTACCTTTAATCCTTAAAATACTTTTTAATCTTAAGAATAGTTTTTGCTAATAGAATTTTGGAATAAGGTTTTCCCTTAACCACCCAAACTGACAACGGCCACGTACTATCATTAGTAGATCTTGCGATGATATGAATATGTAATTGAGGAACAATATTACCAATTTTTTCAACATTAAGTTTTTTTGTTTTAAAAATTTTTTTCATTAACTTGCTGCAATGAACAATTTCTTTCATTAATAACATTTGATCTTTTAAGTTAAGTTCTGAGATATCAGTTATATTTTTTCGCTTTGGAATTAAAATGATCCAAGGAAATTTGGCGTTATCAATTAAACGAATAGTGCACAATTTTAATTCAGTTATTAAATGAGAATCTTTTAGAAAATTTTTACTTACTTTATTTGCCATTATTAAACATTAATATAAATGTGTTCTATAAGCAAAAATTATTATAGGCTAATTTTATTATGGCAGACAAAAAAATACGATCCGTTGCTAAAACATTTTCATGGAGACTTTTTATTTTTATCTACTGGGTAATATTTGGGTATATTTTTACTGGTAGTTTTAAAGGAGCGGGAATATTAGGACTAGGTTCTATCATTCCTCTTTTTTTTTATTATTTTCATGAAAGAATTTGGAATAAAGTTAAATGGGGTCTTAATTAAAAAATATAGAATATACTTATAAATATTTTTTTATTTTATCAGAGACGATTACTTTATTATTATTCATGTAGTCTTCATGGTTTTTTTCTATATTTTTAAGTTCATAAAGATAATTAACCATCACACCATAAGATCTTTTAAAACCAGTTTCTGAAATATTTGCATTAACAACTATATCATCAACAATAGCTCCATTACCTAAATGAAATCTACTAACATCATTCACTGGTAATCCTTTTCCATTTTTTTCATTAACGATATAATGAGCTACTAATTTTGTTATAGCTTCTTTATTTTTGACAATTCTACTGTCACCTAATTTTAAGTCTTGAGATTTTAAAAAGATAGCGTCTTGATCTTTTAGATCGCCTAAAATATTTTTAATCTTAGTTTCCTCTAAATAGGTAAACCAATCAGCAAACCCTGGTATAGGTGATAAGGTACCAAAATTTTTAATGTGAGGTAGTTCTTCTTGTATTTCATAAACCACTCTCTTTATTAAAAAATTACCCAAGGTTACTCTTGATAGACCTTCTTGACAGTTACTAATTGAATAAAAAGTAGCTGTATCATAAGATTTTTCTTCATTATCTGTCGGCTTCATTAATTCTTGAATAGATTTACCGAGACCTTTTGTAAGAGCTACTTGAACAAAAATAATAGGCTCATCTTCAAGGGCTGGATGAAAGTAAGAGAAAAACCTTCTATCTTCACCCAACCTTCTTTTAAGTTCATTCATATCTTTTATTTGATGAACTCTTTCGTATTTAATTATTTTTTCTAAAACTGCAGCCTTTGTATCCCAAGTAATTTTAGCAAGTTTAAGAAATCCTGGATTAAACCAAGCTCTAAATAAATGTCTAAGATCATTATCTAATTCTGAAAGTTCTTTATTGTCTTTTAATATTCTTATTAAATCTTCTCTTAACGCAACTATAATCGCAGTTCCATTTGGAGCCATATTCATTCTTCTAAAAAGTTCTCTTCTCTTACCTTCAGAAACTTTAAATAAATCAGACAAAGTTTTTTCATTTTGAGATTTCGTATAATTTTCAATTGCTTCGTTAACTTTTGTAAAGCTGGGCTTATATTTATCGTTAATTTTTTTAAAAAATAATAATTTATTTTCTGGAGATAGTGATTGATATAGTTCAGTAATATCTCTAGCTACAGTAATACCGAATGCTGCCCCTTTGTGTGAAATTAAATCATCACATAAAGATATAATAGATTCTAAGTCATTTTTTTTAATATTTTTTATACTAAAAAGTTTTTGACCTGCATCAGCAATGGATGAAATTATTTGCTTTAAATTGAACATGAGTACTTTTGTTTTACTATGCTATGTTCAAATATTCAATAAAAGATCGAATAGATTAATATATCCAATACTCAAAGGTGTTGTAACATTTCCGTAATATGTTCCACTTATAGCTAACATAGTTGCTCCACTAACAGCAATATGTATTCCAATAGCTCCAGCTATCCCTAGTATTTTTTTTATGTATATACTTTAATTCTGCAATGAACTTTGCAATATTTGTAAACAGAACCCTTTACTTTTTAATAAGAAAAGTCAAAAATCTTTTTTTTAGATATCCTTTTTTTTAAATAAACTGATATAAGATTGAAGATGTCAAAAAAATATAATAGAAAATTATTAAAAAATTCTAGTACTAACAAAAAGCTGAACTAAGTTTGAAATGAAAAAAGAAATTGTTAAAAATATCTTTTCTGATCAAGCTGACACTAATATTGCCTTAACATCAGAAGATAACTCTCCTCTTCTTTATAAAGATCTTAAAACTTTAACTAATAGAATATCAAGACAATTATCTGGAAATCATATTTCCAACAAAGATAGAGCCGCAATAATTCTTCCAAATGGTCCTCATATGGCTTCAAGTTTTTTAGCTATTTCAAGCTATATGTCAGCTGCACCACTTAACCCCAGCTATAAAGCTGATGAATATGAGTTTTACCTAAATGATCTAAAACCAAAAATAGTAATAGTTGAACCAAACTCTCAAAATAGTGCTGTTGATGTTGCAAAAAAATTAAAAATTCCTGTTTGTGAAATTAAGATTAAAAAAGATCAACCAACAGGTTTTTTTGATTTATTTAATGATGAGAGCGATTATATTGAGCCAGAAGAAAATGATGAAGCTTTAGTCCTCCACACCTCAGGTACTACCTCAAGGCCAAAAATTGTTCCTTTAACTAACAAAAATATCTACTCATCTTCTCTAAATATTTCTAAAAGTTTAAATCTTGTGGAAAATGACCATTGTCTAAATATTATGCCTCTATTTCATATCCATGGTCTAATAGCTATTATAGCTTCATCAATGAAATCTGGTGCATCTGTTTGTGCAAGTAATGGATTTAATGCTCTTAAATTTTTAGAATTAGCAAAATCAGAAAAAATTACTTGGTATTCTGGTGTTCCAACAATGCACCAAACAATAATGCTAAGAGCTGAAAAAAATTTAGAGTTAGCAAAAAATTTAAATTTAAGACTTGTTAGATCTTCTTCAGCTTCATTACCACCGGCAGTTTTCGAAAAATTAAATAAAGTATTTAACTGTCCAGTAATTGAGGCTTACGGCATGACTGAAGCAACTCATCAAATGACATCAAACCCTCTACCTCCAAAAAAGCAAAAAGCGGGATTTGTAGGTATACCTGCTGGGCCAGAAGTGGCTATTATGGATGATAATAACAATATAATGAAAAATGGTGAGGTTGGTGAAATCTGCATCAAAGGTAATAATGTAACTGCAGGATATGAGAATAACCCTGAAGCAAACAAAGCTAATTTTAACAATGGGTGGTTTAGAACTGGTGATCAGGGGTTTTTTGATAATGATGGCTATTTAAAAATATCAGGAAGACTTAAAGAAATCATTAATAAAGGTGGAGAAAAGATTTCTCCTTTAGAAGTTGATAATGTTTTAATGGACCATCCTTCAATAGAACAAGCAGTTTGTTTTGGTTATGAAGATAAAATGCTGGGTGAGGATATTGCAACTGCAATTATCTTGAAGGAAGGATTTAATCTTGATGAAGCAGGCTTAAAAATATATGCAAAAGAAAAATTAGCTAAATTTAAGATCCCAAAAAAAATATTTTTTGTTACAGAAATTCCAAAAGGTGCTACAGGCAAATTACAAAGAAATGTTTTAGCTAAAAAATTTGGACTAAATAATTAAAATGACAAAAATTTGTATATTTGGTGCTGGAGCAATCGGTGGTTATATTGCAGCCTGTTTGAGCAAAACCAACGTTCAGTTATCTTTGATTGCTAGAGGGCCACACAAAGAAGCTATCGAAAAAAAAGGATTAACATTTATTAAAGATGGAAAAACTGAAAATTTAAAATTAACTGTTACAGATGATCCAAAGACTTTAGAAATTCAAGATTATATATTCATATCAGTTAAAGCTCATTCTATTTCAAATATAGTTGACTCATTAAGCTCAATTATAAATGAACAAACTTCAATAATATCTACTGTAAACGGCTTGCCATGGTGGTACTTTCATAAAGCAAATACTGGCACAAACTTAGATGACACTTATCTTGAAAGTGTAGATCCTGCAGGAAAAATATGGAAAACTATTAAGCCACAACAGGCCATTGGATGTGTTGTATATCCTGCATGTGAAATTATTGAACCTGGTGTAATTAAGCATAATGAGGGAGAAAAATTTTCACTTGGTGAGCCTGATGGCACAAGGTCTGAAAGATTAAAAAAAATTGCAGATTTATTAATTGCTGGAGGATTAAAGGTTCCTCAGAAAAAAAATTTAAGGAATGAAATATGGATTAAATTGTGGGGCAATTGCTCCTTCAATCCTGTGAGCGCTTTAACAAATAAAACTTTAGATCAAATTGGAAATGATAAAGAATTAATTAATTTAGTTAGAGAATTAATGAAAGAATGCCAGCTAGTAGGTGAAAAAATTGGTATAAAATTTAATGTTTCTATTGATGATAGAATTAATGGCGCAATTTCTATAATGAATCATAAACCATCAACAACACAAGATCTAAACGCAGGTAAGCCTTTAGAAATAGACCCAATTATTGGGTCTGTAATTGAGATAGCTAACAAATTAAATGTGGAAGTTCCAAACTTAAAAAAGATTAATTCTCAACTAAAGCTTAAAGCAGAAAATTTAGGGTTATATCAAAGGTCAGAAATAATTGATAAATTAACTAACTAAATTGCTAATTTGTGGAATGGATGATGTTATTTTTTTAAAATTAAACATGATTTTTTATATAATATTCAAATACTCAATAAAAGATCTAACAGACACAATTAGTAAAAAAGTTCCAAAAATTTTACTCAGTAGTTTTTTATTTATTTTGTAGACAGCTTTGGCACCTAATCTAGCCATAACCATTGTAACTGGGACAAATACTGCAAACCCTAATAGATTTATATAACCCACACTAAAAGGCGTGTTTATATTATTAATTATCTTTCCACCAATAATCATTGTGATCGTTCCACTAATTGCAATCAAAAAGCCAACTGCTGCTGCTGTACCAATAGATTTTCTTATATCATAACCAAAAGTTCTCATAAACGGTACCATTAAAGACCCACCACCAATACCTAGGGGTATTGAAATAAAACCAATCACAATCCCTGAGATATTTTTAACAATGTCAGAAATTGTTTTAGGGTTTTCAACAAGTTTTTCTCTAAGGAAAATAAAAAATAATCCCA
The DNA here is from genome assembly GCA_028225715.1 of Candidatus Pelagibacter sp. Next base: position 22,994 of record JAOIXS010000005.1, on the reverse strand, counting down.
CCATGAAAGCGAATATTGAAAAGAATAATACTAGAGTTGGTGTCTTTAAATTAACTGCTAAAAAAGTTCCCAAAATAACACCAATTAAAATGAATAAGCCAAAAGATTTGACCATTTTAAAATCAACCGCATCATATTCCATATGAGTTTTAGTAGAAATTATTGAAGTTGGAATAATAATAGCTAAAGAAGTTCCAACTGCTAAATGCATTCTAGTTACTAATTCAAAGTCTAATACTGTAAAAGCATAATAGAGAGCTGGAACGATTATTATTCCTCCACCAACTCCTAGTAATCCTGCCATAAACCCTGCAACGGCCGCAGCCATTGCCATAACTATTACTAGGTTAGTAATTTGAGATACGTCTAATGAACTAAACAACTATAATTTCTAACGGATTTAATTTATCGATAGTACCAACTAACTTATCCCCTTTTACAACTGGACCAACACCTGCTGGAGTACCAGTCATAATGATATCACCTGCCGTAATATCGTAAAAAGTTGAAAGATGAGCAATCATTCTCGGTATTTTCCATATGATCTGATTTAAATTACCATCCTGTTTAACGTCTCCATTAACAGTTAATGTAATCTTTCCACTATCCATATTTCCAGATTCTTCAATTTTAGTTAAAGTTCCCATTGGTGCTGAACGCTCAAATGCTTTGCCAACTTCCCAGGGTTTTCCACCTTTTTTTGCTACTGCTTGTAAATCTCTTCTGGTCATATCTAGTCCAACTGCAAAACCATATATATGTTTGTACGCATCTGCTTCTGGAATATTTGAGCCTCCACTTTTAAGTGCCATAACTAGTTCTAATTCATGATGAACATCATTTGATTGAGGTGGGTATGGAAATTTACCACTAATATCTACGTTATCAGCATTTTTTTGAAAAAAAATAGGAGACTCTTTTGGATCATTTCCCATTTCAATTACATGATCTGCATAATTTCTTCCAATACAGTATACTCTTCTGACAGGGAATACTTCTTCAGATCCATGAACGGGTATCGTTGTAATTACTGGTGATGGTATTGCTAACTTAGTCATTTTTTTCCTTTTTATTTAATTGTTAATTTTTTTTAACCCCGTTTTGATGCATAGTAGGCAACTTTTCTTTCAAAGTAAGCAAGAATTTCCGAAAGTGTAAATGCCATTGCAAATAAAACTATTATTATTGCCCAGAAATGTTTCATTAAGAAGTTAGAGGAATACAGCTCAAATAATGCTCCAAAACCAACTATTGAAATTAATAATTGCCCAATAATAACTCCTTTTACAGCTCTGATAAATCCTATACGTACACCACCTAAAATTTCAGGTAAAGCTGCCCAAAAATAAATTTTAAAAAATGCATCCATTGGTTTTGCTCCAAAAGATCTTGCCATATCAACCAAAGATCTATTAATTTGCATCACTCCTGCTCTGGTATTAAGTATAATAATCCAAATAGCAAAAAGAGTAGTAATAATAATTATAGATTTCATTCCAAATCCAAACAGAACCATTAAAACTGGCACTAGTGCTGTTAATGGTGCACTCAAAAACATATTCACCCATGGTAATAATAGTTCATCAATAATTCTGTTTTTTCCCATTAGAATTCCAGTTGGAACTCCAATTACAACAGCATAAAATGTACCTGCTAAAAAAGCATATCCAGTTTCGGTTACAGCTTTAATAAAAACTTTTGTAGGAGCAATTTCTAAGAAAGTATCAAATATTGCTGATAAAGAAGGTATAAAATATGTAATTTCCAGTCTTCCAAATGTTTCCCATAGCAACCCCCAGAGTATAAGTGATGACATTCCAGGTAAACGATATCCAAATAATTTCATTATATTATTTTATTCAACATAGGTTCTTAATGATTTCCAAATACGGTCAACAATATCTAAATATTCAGAATCTCTTCTAATACTGTCTACGTCTTTATTTTTAAAACTGGTTGGTCTAATAACCTCTGAAACTCTACTTGGACGAGGTAACAACAGTGCAATTTGATCTGAAACATAAACAGCTTCCTCAATAGAATGTGTTACAAAAATAAAAGTTTTATTTTCATTTTTAACTAGATTTAACAGATCTTCTTGAAATTTTCTTCTGGTCTGTTCATCAACAGCTGAAAAAGGTTCATCCATAAGTAAAACCTGTGCATCAACACTTAAGGCTCTTGCTAAACCTACTCTTTGTCTCATACCTCCAGATAACTCATGTGGAAAGCTATTCTCAAAACCTTTTAAACCAACATCACCAATATATTTTGCAGCAATTGATTCTCTTTCAGATTTTGCAACGCCTCTTAATTCTAAACCAAATGCAACATTTCGTATAACAGATGCCCAAGGTAATAATGCAAAATCTTGGAATACAAAAGCTCTGTCCGGACCAGGTTCTTTTACTATTTGTCCATTAACAATTACTTCCCCACTTGTAGCAGGTAATAATCCTGCAATAATTTTTAATAAGGTTGTTTTTCCACAACCTGAAGGTCCTAATAGAGATGTTAATTCTCCCCTAGGAAAGTCTAAAGACAAATCTCTTAAAGCCTCTGTTTCCCCGTAGTTTTTGAAGACATTTTTAACTGTTACTGCATTATCGTTACTCATAATTTATCCTCTTTATATTGTTATTCTGAAGCATACCCTTGATTATTGCCTTTAAATAAAAAGTTTTCTATTTTTTCTAAAACATTTAAAAATAATACTGCCAACAAAATAATTGAAAAAATTGCAGCATACATGCTTGGGTAATCTGCAATTGATCTACTGTAAGAAATAATATCACCCACACCCGTTGGAGTAATTTTCAATTCTGCAAGTATGGCACCAATAAAACCAGCAGAAACACCAAGTCTTAAACCAGCAAAAATTATTGGAGATGATGCAGGTAAAATAATTTTAAAAATAACATCAAGATCTTTCCCTTGAAAAGCTTTAGCCATCTCCTTTATATTTGTAGGAGTATTTTTTACTGCCGAACTTGTGTTTAACACAATAACTGGCATAGCCAATATGCAAACTACAAATACTTTTGAAGTTAATCCAATACCATAAACCATAATTAATAATGGAATTAGTGCTGCGATTGGCGCTGCCTGCATTACAATAAAAATCGGTGATACAAGCCAATCAAATTTGTCACTTAAACCAATCCAAATACCTAGAGAAATACCTAACATTGCTGAAATAATAATTCCTACTACTAGTGGTTTTAACGTTTCTGCATAAGCTTTAAACATTGTCCCATCCATTACCAAGCTAAAAAATGCTACCATTGACTCACTAAATGGTGGAAATGCAAAACTAACACCAGATCTTCCACCAATTTCCCAAGCACCAAAAATGATAACTCCTGATATTATTTTTAAAAATAAGGGTCTGTTTTGCATAATTGTGATTAATTTTTAGAAGTTAGTCGCCAAAAATAATTTTTTCGGCGACTAATTAAAGTTTTATTATTGTGCGTCCATTAAAGGTTTCATGTACCAAAAATCTTCGATCTTTAGATCAGAAAAATTTCCAGTTAACTGTCCAGCTTTATGATACCATTCCATGTCAGCTTTAGCAGCAACCATACCACCACCGTTAGGGCTATATAATCCACCTTCAACAGCATCCTTATAAAAACCATCTAATTCACCAAGAACTTCTTTTGGTAATTGGCCTATTGGTCCATCAGGATTTGTTTCTCTTCTAATGATTGTTGGATCTTTATGCATATCTTTATAAACACTAACAAGTGCTTTAACAAAAATATCAACATCTTTAGAGTTTTTCTTAATCCAATTTACATTTGCAAATAAAGCTTCGTCACTTGCGTCTACTTCAAACATGGGTAATACATTAAACTTATTACCTTGTAGTTTAACAAGTTTATTCTTATTTGATAAATCAACAATAGTTGCATCAGTTTTACCTGCCACTAATGCTGCAACTCTATTTGATGAGCCAGGAACATAAGATCTTGTACCAAACTTAATGTTTAGCTTATCTTCAATTACATTTGCAATTGACTCTGTTCCACCACCTCTTGAATGAAGCATAATTGGTTGACCATTAAGATCTTCTAATTTGTTATATTTTAGTGATGTAACTGGAAAAAATTTCAATTTAGATAATTGAAATATTATTCTTACTGGTGCTTTAGATTTTTGCATAGCTGAATATGGAGTTCCAAAACCAATATCCATTTGTCCACTTAAAATAGCCTGAATTGCTAATTCCTCATCAGCAAATGCAGTGTATTCATAATCTAATCCATTAGCTTTAGCTCTATCCAGTGCAACAAAAAAAGCGGCAAGTTCATCTGATGGTGTTTCAGCTAAAGCTATACGAATTTTTTTTGCAAAAGATCCTGTTGTAGTTATGCTAAGTATTAGAAAAAGCGATGTAACTAACACACCAATTTTTTTTAATAGTTTATTCATAAGTTTATCTCTCTCTTTTTTTTGTTTATTTAATTATACATTAAAATCGATTTTTATATAAAACTCAATTAAAAAAAGATATTCTATATATGTTATATTGTAGATAAAATTAATAAGAATCAACTATGACGGGAAATTGTTTTAAAATTTATTAGAAATATAATAATGAAAAAAAATATTAAAAAAAACATAAACGTTGTAAATCAAGTTATTGATATAAGTTACCCGTCTACAACTCATAAAATTTACAATAAATTAAAAAAATCACTAATTGGTGGTGATCTTGCCCCTGGTACAAAATTAAAGATTGATGATCTAAAAAAAAAATATCAAACTGGGACAAATCCTATTCGAGAGTCTCTAACTTTGCTTATTGCAGATGACCTTGTAACTAAAATTGATCAAAAAGGATTTAAAGTTTCTGAAGCAACTCAAGAAAAATTTAATGAAATATTAAAAACTAGAATATGGATTGAAAGTATTGCCTTAGAGGAATCTATGAAAAATAAAAAGAATATAAACGAATGGGAAGAAGAACTTATTATTCTTAATCATAGACTGCAAAAAGCTGAAAGATCTCTAATATATGAGCCAGAAAATTTAGATTCATGGGAAATGGTACACAAAAAATTTCACCTTACTTTGGTAGCAAGATCAAAATCAAGTTTTATAAATAAATTTTGCGAATTACTTTATGATCAAAATATGAGGTATAGGTATTTAATTAAAAAAAAGAAGAGTTATATAAAAAGAAAAGTTACTGTTGAGCATAAAGGTATTCTTGATGCTGTTTTAGAAAGAGATATTAACAAATCAAAATCTTTACTTGTTAAGCATTATATAACTACTAGTAGCTTCATAACTCTTAATAGTCCCTCATTTGTACGTAAATAGCTAGGTGCGAGATTATTACGATTTAAGTATTAATGTTTTGATTAGCTTTCTCGTTATTTTGCACAATAGTCATTATATGTTTTGATTTTTGAAAATCTGAATCTCTTGCCATCATATTATCACTTAAATATCTCTTCCAATCTTTTGAACCAATTTGTCCATGATATAATCCAACTGTGTGTCGCATAATATGATTTACTTTTGTGCCAAGCTTAACTTCTTTCTCAAGGTACTCTAGTAGTTTCTCGGCAATCTCTTCTCTTGTAGGTCTTTCTTTTGTTCCAAAAATTTCATTTTCAATTTCAACTAACGAATAAGGATTTTGATATATGGATCTACCAATCATAACACCATCACATGAGGTTAAATGATTTTTAATCTCATCAATTTTTGAAATTCCTCCATTGATAATAATTTCTAAGTCTGGATTTTCTTCTTTTATTTTGTAGACCATTCCATAATTAAGTTTTGGAATATTTAAATTTTGTTTAGGTGACATTCCAGTTAAAATAGCTTTTCGAGCATGTAATATAAAAGTGCTACAACCAACCCCTTTCATCTTTAGTATAAAATTATTTAAGTAATCAAATTCTTCAGTATCATCAAAACCAATTCTAGTTTTTGCAGTGACTGGAATTTTACAAGCATTCACCATTGAATTAATACACTCTGCAACAAGATCTGGTTCTCTCATCAAGCAAGCACCAAACATATTCTTTTGAACTTTTTTACTAGGACAACCTAGATTAATATTAATTTCATCATAACCCATGTCTTCTGCAATTTTTGCAACTTCAGCTAATTCTGCTTTATCGGATCCACCCACTTGTAATGCTAAAGGTTTTTCTTCTGGACTATAAGATAGGATTTTTTTTCGATCTCCATGTATTGCAGATTTTGTTGCAACCATTTCTGAGTACAGCATAACGTTCTTACTCATTAACCTTAAAAAATATCGATCATGACGATCAGTACAATCCATCATAGGAGCTACAGAAATTTTTCTATTAATGTCTTTTTTAATATCCAAGAGGTTTACCCATTAATTTATCAGGCAACCAACTTACAATTTCAGGAAAAATACACAATATCAATATAGATAAAACCATCATCATCATAAATGGAAATGATCCCTTTAATATTGTAGATAAACTTACATCAGGCGTTATTCCTTTAATTATATATAGATTTAATCCAACAGGTGGCGTGATTAAACCTATTTCCATATTTATAGTGAATACAATCGCAAACCAATAAGGGTCAAAACCAAGTGTAGTTATCACAGGTAACAATATAGCTGAAGTCATCACAATAACAGCAACTGGTGGTAAAAAGAAACCAGCAACAAGTAAAAACACATTAACCATTAAAAAAATCATCCACTTATTACTGCTTAATTCGATCATGCTTTGAGCAAGGGATTGCGTTACATAAAGCTGAGATAGTGTGAATGCAAAAAGATAGGATGCTGCAATAATAAACATTATCATAACACTCTCTTTCATTGAAATTTTAACAATATTCCATATTTTTTTAGGCTGATAAATTTTGTAAACAACTGCAATCATTACAAAAACTAAGAATGCACCAACACCAGATGCTTCAGATGGTGTAGCTACACCTCCATAGAGAACGTATAAAACTCCAACAATAATTGCTAGGAATGGAAACACTCTAGGAAGAACTTCAAATTTTTCTTTTAAAGTTGGTGGCTTTCTATTTCTTAATAATTTTGATGCATTTTTATCAATGAAGTAACTGTGTATTAATGCCCAAATAGCAAAAAGACTTGCCAACATAAAGCCTGGAATAATGCCAGATAAAAATAATCTTCCAATAGAAGTTCCTGTTGCCATACCATAAACAATTAAAACTATACTAGGTGGAATTAAAACCCCAAGCGTTCCTCCGGCTGCAATTGTTCCCGTTGCAATTTCGTCTGAGTATCCTCTTTTTCTCATTTCAGGAATTCCCATAGTACCAATAGCAGCACATGTCGCTGGACTTGATCCGCTTAAAGCTGCAAAAATTGAGCATGCACCAATATTAGATATAACTAAACCCCCTGGAACTCTCCATAACCACCTATCAAGACCAGTATATAAATCTTTACCTGCTGGTGAATGGGCAACCGCCATCCCCATAAGAATGAACATCGGGATTGATAGCAATACAAAAGAATTTAGTCCTGCATAAAAAGTTTCAGCAAATACACCTAACATTTGCAATCCCTCGAATGTAACCAAAAGAGTAATTGAAACAAAACTTAATCCAAATGCAATTGGAATACCTGAGAATAAAACTATTAGTGTAAAAACAGCAACAATTATTGCAATCGTTAATGGATCCATTATTTAAAATCCTTTTCATCAAATAGTTTTATTATTTCAGCAATATACTGAAGTATCATCAATATTGAGCCTATTAACATGGAAGAATATGGTATCCATAAAGGTGGGCTCCACACTGTCCCTGTCGTATAATTTTTAATAAACGCTTCTTCAACCATCAAGAAAGCAAAATAAAATAAAATTAAGAAAAAAATTAAACTTAAAAATGAAGTAAAAATCTTGAGTTTAATAATATTTTTTTTAGATAAAAAATCATAAATCCACTCCATACTCACATGAGCTTTTTCACTTAAAACATAAGCACTACCAATAAAAGTAGATGCAACAAGCAACATTGTAACTAGTTCAGTTTGCCAAGTAATGGCTCTTTGAAAAAAATATCTTTCAAAAACTAACTCTACAATTACCAAAATAGAAAAGATTAAAGCACCGACAGCAAAGGCTCCACAGGCTTTAGCTGTATAATCGCAAAATTTTAAATAATTTTTTATCATAAAAAAAGCCCTTGTTTTTATTAAAACAAGGGCTTTATATATTAATTTATTTAACTGCTAAAGCCATTTCCATAAGTTTAGCACCACCTGGTACTTTATCTGCAAATGCTTTATGAGAAGTTTTCTTGGCAATTTCTACCCATGCAGCATGATCTTCAGCTGTCATATATGCTAATTCAACACCAGCATCTCTATAAGCATCTTCAAATTTCTTATCAAGATTTGCTACTTGTTCAGTCATATATTTTTCAGCTACTTTTCCAGCTTTCATAAGAGCTTTTTGTTGCTTAGAGTTTAAAGCTTCAAAATTCTGCTTAGACATAAGGATTGGCTCATACATAAACCAAAGACCAAATTTTCCTGGAGGTGTTGCACATTTAACTTGCTCGTAAATTTTGTAACTTACAAAACTTCCTGAGCTAGTGTTAGCACCAGTTAATACACCTGTTTGTAGACCAGTATAGATTTCAGAAGATGGCATACTTTGAATACCTGCTCCTGCACCTTCTAGCATTTGGTTAAATGCTTTTCCAGCTGCTCTCATTACCTGTCCTTTAGCGTCATTTGGGCTTCTAATACATTTTGTTTTTGATGCAAAACCACCACCTAACCATGCGTCAGATAAAACAATAACACCAGCATCATTAATAATTTTTTTAATCTCAACCATCATTGGAGATTTATTAAATCTTAATGCATGATCATGATTTTTAACCGTTCCTGGCATTAAAGTTGCATCAAATTCTGGATGAAACTTTGCAGCATAACCTAAAGGGAAAGCTGTAATATCTAATTGACCAGTAGTCATTGGCTTCCACTGTTCTTTGGGTTTGTATAAAGATTTTGCAGGGTAAATTCTAATATCGATATCAACATTAGCTTTTTTAACTTCATCCGCAATTATTTGTACCATTTCATGACGTGGATCAAAAGATCCATCAGCTCTAGGTGTACCAGGCCATTGGTGACTTGCTTTTAACGTTACCGCATAAGCAGAACCAACAGTTGATAAAACTAAAACTAATGCTGTAAAATATAAAGATATTTTTTTAAACATTATTTTTCTCTCCTCTATTGTTATTTAAGAGATGCATCTAATTGAAGTTATTGGTAAGAGTCAATACTACAAAATTACTTTATAAAATTATGGATGGACCTTTAAAAAACCTATTAGTTCTTGATTTAACTAGAGTATTAGTTGGTCCATATTGTACCATGATGCTCTCAGATTTAGGTGCACGCGTGATAAAAGTAGAAGCTCCTGAGGTTGGGGACGACTCTAGGAAGTTTGGTCCTTTTATTGAGGATTATTCAGCATACTTTATGTCACTAAATAGAGGTAAAGAAAGTATCGCTCTTAATTTAAAAAATGAAGATGATAAAAAAATATTTGATAAAATTTTAGCTAAGGCAGATATTTTGGTTGAGAATTTTAAACCAGGCACCTTAGAAAAATGGGGATATGGTTGGAAAGATATTTGTGAAAAATATCCAAGACTAATTTATGCATCAGCATCAGGATTTGGACAAACGGGTCCATTAAAAGAACTACCTGCTTACGATATGGTTGTTCAAGGAATGGGTGGGCTTATGTCAGTTACAGGTCAACCTAATTCTGAACCAACTAGGGTTGGTACATCTATTGGAGATATTACTGCAGGATTATTTACTACTGTTGGAATTAATGCTGCACTTTATGATAGGGAAAAAACTGGTAAAGGAACTTTTATTGATGTTTCAATGCTAGACTGTCAAATTGCAATTTTAGAAAATGCTATCGCAAGATATCTTGCTAAAAATGAGATACCAAAACCAATGGGATCCCGTCACCCATCCATTGCTCCATTTGAGGCTTTTAAAACAAAAGATAGTCACATCATAATTGCGGCTGGTAATGAAAAATTATTTGAAAAACTTTGTAATGTTTTAAATATTCCTGAAATATCTAAGGATCCAAAATACAATACAAATTCCTTGCGATCAGAAAATATGGATGATCTTAAAAAAATCTTAGAAGATAAACTTATTGTTAAAAATACTAATGACTGGGTAAGTGAAATGGAAAAAGAGAAAATTCCTTGTGGTCCTATTTTTAATATAAAAGAAGCTGTTGAAAACCCTCAAGTTGAAGCAAGAAACATGATTGTTAAAGCACATCACAAAGTAATTGGAGATTTTAAATTAGCAGGTAATCCAATTAAAATGTCTAACTATAAAGATGAAAAAACACGTGGTAATATCCCTGACTTAGATGAACATAGGGAAAAAATCTTAAAAGAATTTAATAATTAATTATTAGGTTCAGTTTCTTCTGAACTATCTTCTGTAGTTTCAGTTTCAGCTATTTGATCTAAAGAAACTTCAGTTTCTTCATTATCAACCTCAAGTTCTGGATTAACCTCTACTTCAGGTTCTGCTTTTGCAGTTAATTCATCTAAATCTTCTGGTGCAACTTGAATTTTTTCTGGAATTTTTCTAGCTCTTTTAGATGGTAAAATAGGTGTTCCACTTTTAGAAATTTCACCTTTATACATACTTTCAAAATCATCACCAATAATTTCATCATCATCAGTACCATCGTCAACTTGTTCAACATGTTTTCTAAGTTTGTGGACAGCGCTATCTGTTAAGTCTGAAACTTTAATAGTTTCAGCTGCAATCTCTCTTAAAGATATAACTGTGTTTTTGTCATTATCTCTATCAAGTGTAGGCTCCAATCCTGAATTTAATTGAACAGCTCTTTCTTTAGCAACTAAAACTAATTCGTAAGGACTTTCTACTTTATCTATGCAATCTTCTACTGTTACTCTAGCCATGCGCAGTATCTATACAGTAGTTAAAAAAAAATCAAGGATAATTCTACAAATAATCAGGATTAAGCTTGTTCTTTACAAGGAATAACAAGGATATTGCTATTAAAATATAAGATCCTGAAACAAGAGCAATTTGCTCAATAGAAAGGCTATTATCAATCAAAATTCCAAAGAGCGCTGTACCAAATGCAGTTGAAAATACCATTAACGCTGTGGTTAATGCTTTAATGGAACCAATATATCTCACTCCATAAATTTCAGCCCAAGTAGCAGAACCTAGAACATTTGCTAAACCATTAGAAATTCCAATTAAACCTAAAAATACAAATGATGAAATTGGTGAGTTAAAATAATAAAGCACAAACGTTGCAACTAATAAAGGAATGTTCATATAAATTATTAATTTTCGACTACTAAACTTATCAATTAAAAAGCCCGTTAAAAATAAAGTAATCACTGATAAAATTGAATACACCATAAAGGATTGGGCAATAACATATGGTCCCCAACCTTTAGATGACACTATAAAAGATTGATAAACAAATGTACCCGTTGCAATCCAAGGCATCGCTAACATGCTTAAACATATAATATAAAAGCGATAATCTTTTAAAACTTCACCTCTCGTCCATTGTTTTATATCTTTAGTTTTAATATTTGTAGCACTAGATGTTTCTCTTGAGTCTAATTTAACGTTTTTAACTAATGTAATGATGACAATAGGTAAAATGATAATAACTGAAATTGATATGGCTATCCAAATATTTCTCCAATCAATAAAAGTTAATAAAAAAATAATTAATAAGGGTAAAATAAATTCAGCTAACGATAAACCAAGCCAGGTTGCGCTTAATGCACGTCCCCTAGTCTTTTCAAAAAATCTAGAAATTGTTGTAGTTGCAGTATGAGACATTAGTCCTTGACCTGATAACCTCATTAAGAAAATTGATAAAAATAAGAAAGCGACTGATGAAATTTTAGAAAATAAAAAACAAGATATAGCTAGTAACGCAATGACATAAGATGCAAATTTTAAAATATTAAAATCATCAATTTTTTTACCAACCCAAACGAGTATAAAACTACTTAATAGAGTAGCGGACGCATAAATAGATCCAAACTGACCATGCGTGATAGAAAGCGCGTCTCTTATGCTTGAATTAAACAGTCCTAGAAAAAAACTCTGTCCAAAGCTTGAAAAAAATGTAAATATAAATCCAAATAAAATTACTTTAAAATTCAAACTTTTAAACATAGGAAATAGAAATTATGAGCAATGTTGCATTTATAGGTTTAGGTGTCATGGGTTATCCAATGGCTGGTTATATATCAAAAGCTGGTCACAATGTAACTGTTTATAATAGAACTTCTGCAAAAGCAGATAAGTGGGTCACAGAATTCAAAGGGTCTAAAGCCAGCACTCCTGCAGAAGCAGCAGATGGTGCAGAGTATATATTCACGTGTGTTGGAAATGATAACGATCTTCGTGAAGTAACTTTTGGAGATAATGGTATTTTTAAAACAATTAAGAAAGGTGCTATCTACGTTGATAACACTACAGCATCCGCAACAATTGCAAGAGAGATTTATAAATTTGCAAAAAAAAATGGATTTGGATCATTGGATGCACCAGTATCAGGTGGTCAAGCTGGAGCAGAAAATGGTGCACTAACTGTTATGATTGGTGGTGATCAAGCTGATTTTGATAAAGTTAAAGATAAAATTGATTGCTACAGCAAAAAGATGAAATTATTAGGTGGTGCTGGCAATGGCCAATTAGCAAAAATGGTTAACCAAATTTGTATCGCTGGTCTAGTTCAGGGTTTATCAGAAGCAATTAACTTTGGAAAAAAAGCTGGTTTAAATATGGAAGATGTAATCGAAGTTATATCTAAAGGTGCTGCTCAATCTTGGCAAATGGAAAACAGATACAAAACGATGATTGATGATCAGTTTGAATTTGGTTTTGCAGTTGATTGGATGAGAAAAGATTTAAAAATTGCAATGGATGAAGCTAAAAATAATGGCTCTCTACTACCTGTAACAGAAGTTGTTGATAAGTATTACGGTGAAGTTCAAGAGATGGGTGGAAACCGTTGGGACACTTCTAGTTTGATTAGAAGACTTAGTAAATAATCTATAATGCAACCAGCATACTATGAGGATTTTGAGGAGATTAAAAATAAGATCTGGTCAATGCTGAATAATGCCATCAAAGATAGAGGTTCTCAATTTAGAATTCCTGTATTTATTTGTGGTGGCCAAGATGACTTTGATGGGAGAATTGTAGTTCTTAGAAAAACAGATAGAGAAAATAATTTGATACAATATCATAGTGATATCAGATCAGATAAAATTGCTAAATTAAAAGCAAATAAAAATGCAGCAATGTTATTTTATGACAAGGATGAGAAGATTCAAGTTAGACTTAAAGTTGAATGCATTGTTAATCATGAAAATGATATTACAAAACAATCTTGGTTAAAAACAGGTCATATGAGTAGAAAGTGTTATTTGGTAGATAATGGACCAGGAACATTATCTAAGACCCCTACCTCAGGGTTAAAACCTGAGTTAGATAATTTTGAATTTACGATGGAGCAAAGTGAGGTGGGTTATAAAAACTTTACTGTTATTCAATGTAAAATTAAAAGTATGGAATGGCTTTATTTGGCAGCCAAAGGTCACCGTAGAGCTAGATTTGATTTAGAAAATAACAAAGATACTTGGTTAATTCCTTAGTAAAAAGTAGCCTTCACATCGCCAAAAGCAGATGATGTAACTTCAATTAATTTTTTATCATTTATTGGAACTGGAAATCCATATGCACCTGTTAAAATTAAATCACCTTTTTTTAGATAATTATTATTTTTAGCTTGCTCTTTAACTAACCAATTTAATTCAGATAACATATCAACCGGCCACATTTTGTTATTCCAAGTATCAATAATTTCATTATCATAAATAAGCTTAAGATCAGTTTCTATCTTGTCTATTGGTAATTTTGTTTCTGGCCCTAAAACAACACCTGCATGTATTGCATTATTTGCAAGGAGTTCTGAGCCGTATGGCTCATTACCATAAAAAATAAGATTGTGAATTTCAATTAAAGGATAAATTCCTTCAATCGACTTCAATATATAATCATAAGACGCTAGTTCAGGTTTAATATCACGATTTAAAATAACTCCAAATTCCGCTTCCATTGCAGGATTAGTATAATCTTTTTTATTTAGTTCAATCCCACTTGAATACAATTCACTTTTCCAAAGATAACCACAAGCTGGTTGGGTAAATCCCATTTTCTTTTGAGTATTTTTTGAAACACATCCAATCTTGTAACCAATAATTTCCTCACCTCTATTTTCTCTTAATTTTGCAACGTTTGACTGAATAATTAAAGCATCTTCATTAGTTATTTTAATTTTATCTTTAAAAATTGAGCTAGGATTTTTACTATCATAATCCTCTAAAATTTTATTTGAAAATAAATCTAATTCCTTTTGAGATAAATTACTCATTTCGTTTTTTAAAATACTGATTTAGAATATTTTTTCCAATTATCTTGGTAATGAATAGCATTTTCAGTAATTAACTTTACCTCTTCAGTTGATACTTGTCTTACAATTTTACCAGGGGATCCAACAACTAAAGAATTATCAGGGATGACTTTATTTTCAGTCACCAGTGTATTTGCACCAATTATACAATTTTTTCCAATCTTTGCTCCATTTAAAATTACAGCACCAATTCCAATTAAAGAATTGTCTTCAATGGTGCATCCATGAAGCATAACTAAATGCCCAATAGTAACATTTTTACCGATTTTTAATGGGTAACCAGGATCAGTGTGCAATACACTGCCATCTTGAACATTTGAACCTTCACCTACATGAATATTTTCAACATCACCTCTTAAGGTAACATTAAACCAAATACTTGTATTTTTTTCTAAAGTAACATCACCAATGATAGATGCGTTAGATGCAGACCAATTATCCCCTAAATTTTTAACTTTTTTATCTTCCAAATCATAAAACATAACTTATATATTATTATAACATGCCGTTAAAAACTCCAATATGTGATTTCGGACAAGCTGCTAAAAGCTTTGAATTAAAGTCTACTGATAACGAAATTATTAAATTAAATGACGTTATAGGTGCAAATGGAACTTTGGTTATATTTATTTGTAACCACTGCCCTTACGTAAAAGCAGTTATAAAAGACATTGTCGAAGATTGTAAAAATTTAGAAAAGTTTGGAGTAAAGGCTGTAGCTATCTCAGCAAATGATCCAATAAATTATCCTGAAGATAGTTTTGAAAATATGATTGAATTTGCTAAAAAACATCAGTTTAATTTTCCTTATCTTTTTGATGAAACTCAAAATGTTGCAAAAAGTTATGATGCAGTGTGCACGCCTGATTTTTTTGGATACAATAATAATTTAGAATTACAATATAGAGGTCGAATAAGAGAATTAGATAATTTAAAACCAGTAAGAGCTGGTGATAGTGATCTATTTTTTGCAATGAAACAAATAACTGAGACCGGTAAAGGTCCTGAAACGCAAATTCCAAGTGTTGGCTGCGGTATTAAATGGTTAAATAATTAATGCACTTAATAGTTACAAAAACATTTCCTCCAGAAGTAGGTGGTATGCAAAATTTAATGTGGGGGTTAGCGAATGAACTTTCAAAACACTGCATGATAAAAGTGTTTGCTGATTATCATGAAAACCATAAGTTATTTGATGAGGAAGTTTCTTTTTCAATAGAACGTGTTGGTGGAGTAAAACTTCTTAGAAAATATAGAAAAGCTCAATTGATTAATGAGTTTATTAAGGAAAATAAAATTGATGGCATTATTGCTGATCACTGGAAAAGTTTAGAACATCTTAAAACGAATAAAAAAAAGATATGCTTGATTCATGGTAAAGAAATTAATCATGAAAAAGGCACCTCTCTTAATAAAAGAGTATTAGAGGTTTTAGATAATGTTGAAACTATTGTTGCCAATTCTGAATATACTAAAAATTTAGCTATTTCATTAGGTGTTCAGCAAGATAAAATTATAGTTATTAACCCGGGTGTTGATCCTGTTGAAGAGTTAAATAAAAAAACTTTAGATAAAGTAGAGAGCTTATTAAAACACAAATCACCCAGATTAATTACTGTCTCTAGATTTGATAAAAGAAAAAATCATGAAAAGGTAATCATGGCTCTTAGAAATTTAAAACAAATCTACCCAAGTATTATCTATATTTGCGTAGGTTATGGAGATGAGGAAGAAAATATTAAAAAATTAGTAGCTGAATTAGGACTTCAGCCACAAGTAATGTTCTTTAAAGATATATCAAATGAACTGAAAAATGCACTAGTTGCAAAATCTAATGTTTTTGTCATGCCATCCATTGTTCATAAAAAATCTGTTGAAGGATTTGGTATTGCTTATGTTGAGGCTGCACAATATGGATTGCCCTCTCTTGGTGGAAAAGATGGAGGTGCAGCTGATGCAATTGAACATGAGAAAACTGGTTTGATCTGTGATGGTAATGAACTGGATGAGGTTTATTCATCAATTAATTTAATGTTACAAAATAATAAATTTCATGAATATGGAAAAACTGCCAAAGAAAATTCTGCTAAATTTAAGTGGAGTACGATTATTGAAGAATATAAAAAAATTCTAAACTAAATCTTTTTATTCTTAATTGTTTTATAAATTTGCCAACCAACAATTAGAATTGTAAATCCTATTATTATAGCGGTAAGAGGTCTGTCCCATAAAAAAGTCCACGAACCATCACTTATTAATAAAGATCTTCTTAAATTTTCTTCCATTAATCCACCAAGAACAAAGGCTAATATGAGTGGTGGCATTGGAAAATCGTATAAGCGCATAAACGTTGCAACAACTGCAATTCCAATCATTAAATAAATATCAAAATTATTAAATGACATTACATAAATTCCTGTAATTGAAAAAAATAAAATAAGTGGAATTAAATAGTTTTTAGGAACTGCAAGTATTCTTGCTATGTAAGGTATTAAGGGCAAGTTTAGAATAAGTAACACTACCATTCCAATATACATAGACATAATAACTGACCAAAAAATTTCAGGATTAGTTATATAAAGTCTAGGTCCTGGTTGAATTCCAAATCCTAATAAAGCCCCAAGCATTACAGCAGTAGTTCCACTTCCAGGTATTCCTAAAGTTAATAAAGGAACAAATGCTCCAGAACATGCTGCATTGTTTGCGGTTTCTGGTGCAGTTAAACCATGAACACTACCTTTACCAAATTTTTCTTTTTCTTCATCGCTAACAAAATTTCTTTCCATTCCATAGGCTAAAAATGATGCAATAGTTGCTCCAGCTCCTGGTAAAACTCCAATTAAAAAACCAATAACAGAGTTTCGAGGAATAGCTTTTAACATTTTACCTCTCTCTTCTTTATTAATCTTAATTGAACCAAGTTCTGTTAATGAAACTTGTTTGGCAACAGCGGATGGATCATTTCGTTTTAAAATAATTGTTAAGGCTTCACTCATAGCAAAAGTTGCCATCACAACTAAAACAAAACTTATACCATCGGATAAATTCATATTATTAAAAGTAAATCTTGTAATATCAGACAATGAATCTTGCCCAACTGACGCTAGCATTAAGCCTAATACAACCATCATCATTGCTTTTAAAAATTGTCCCTTTGATGAAAAAGCTGCAATTGCAGTTAATCCCAAAATCATTAAAGCAAAATAATCTGGTGATCTAAAGGATAAACTTACTTTAGATAAACTTGGTGCAAGGAATAATAAATAAATTGAAGCAAGTGTTCCACCTGCAAAAGAACTCCAAGCAGCAATCGCTAAAGCTTTTCCAGCTTTACCTTGTTGAGCCATTGGATATCCATCAAATGATGTTGCAACAGTTCCAGGAACACCTGGAGCATTTAATAAAATTGATGAAGTTGATCCACCAAATACTGCACCGTAATAAACACCTGCCATTAAAATTAATCCAGTAGCTGGATCAAAACCATAAGTAATAGGTATCATTAATGCAATTGCCGTCATTGGTCCAAGTCCAGGTAGCATTCCAATGATGGTTCCAAAAAAACAACCAATCATAACCATAAATATGTTTTGAAATGTAAGAGCTGTTTTTAAACCAATTAAAATTCCTTCAATCATCCCATAACTCCAATTAGTTTTAAAAATGGATCTCTTAAATAAATTTCAAGTACTCCATGTAAAAGGTACATAAAAGCACCCACAAAAGGGAAAGAGAGTAAAAATATTAATTTCCACCTTCTCTCGCCTAACGCATAATAAGAGGATGCTAGAAATAGAGAGGTTGTTAAAAAATAACCTATCTTTAATATAGTTGCTCCATAAATAATTGCTATAATCACTAGTATAGCTGTTTTCTTATACTCTAAATTTTTGTGATCAACTTTAATGGTATTACGCTCTGGTAAAATAATTTTTAAACCAGAAAAAAATAAACCAGCATAACCTAAATAAATTGGAAACGTTCTGGCATTAAAAGGGGCGTTTTCATCAAATGAAAAAACTTGAATTTGATATGCGATATATAAATAAAATGCTGAGAAAATAAAAAAGAGCAGTGATATAATTTTAGTAGTATTTATATTCACTGCTCTAATTTTTAAATAATCCTAAAGGATTATATAACTCCCAATTTCTTCATAAGAGCTGTCATTTCTACAGTTTGTGCGTCTAAGAATTTAACAAAATCCTTATCTGAGTTATAAATATTAACCCAAGCATTTCTTTTTCTAACAGCTTCCCATTCAGGAGTTTTCATAACTTTACCTAACATTGCAGATAAAGCTTTTTTATCTTTGTTGCTCATATTTGGAGGTCCAAAAAATCCTCTCCAGTTTACGAACTGAACATCATATCCTTGTTCTTTTAGAGTTGGTGCATCCGGTGCATCAGCTACTCTTGAAGGAGCAGTGATACCAATAATTCTTACTTGGTCTCTTGCACCCATAAGTTCACCTAAACCTGTAGAGATAATTTGAGTTTCTCCAGATAAAAGTCCAGCTAACGCTTTTCCACCAGCATCATAAGGAATGTAAGCAACATCATTTGGATTAGCACCAGCAGCTTGGAAAGCTAAAGCACCAATTAAATGGTCCATACTTCCTCTTACTGATCCACCAGCCATTTTGATAGAGCTTGGATTCTTTTTATATGCATCAACTACATCTTTAAAGTTTTTGTAAGGTGAGTCTTTTGCAACTGCAATCGCACCGTAGTCACCAATTACACCAGCGATCGGTGTAACATCTTTATAAGATAAAACTCCAGATCCTGTAACATAACCTTCGTGTCTAGTAATAGATCTTAAAACTAGCGGTGTAGATTGTACTAAAATTGTATTTTTAGGTTGAGTATTAATCATGAAAGCTAAAGCTTTTCCACCACCACCACCTGACATATTTTCAAATGATGCACTTTTTAACATTCCTGATTTTGTTAAAGCTTCTCCAGTACCTCTAGCAGTTCCATCCCATCCACCACCAGCACCACCACCAATTACGAAATGGATTTTATCCATTGCGATTGAATTTGTTGCTGTTGCAGAGAATAATAGAATTGCTGAGAATAATACTGAAACTATTTTTTTAATGTTTGTCATTATTTTCCCTCTATTTAGTTAATTTAGGATAGATAATTGATTTTAAATATATTAGTCAACTAATTGAAATAATTTGTTCTACCTGTTAGAACATGCTACTCTATTAAATAGAACACATGAAAAATAAGAAAGAAATAAATGGTGTAGAAGCTGTGAACAAAGCTTTAGAAATATTAAATTGTTTTACCGAAAAGGATGAAACTTTAAGTGTGACTAAAATTTCAAACATAACAGGAAATTATAAAAGTAGAATTTCAAGAATATCTAAATCATTAGAAAATTATGGTTACTTAAGAAAACTTAATAACGGTAAATTAAAACTTGGTAATTCAATTGGGAGATTAATTGACATTTATGACAATAGTTTTAGTTTTAAAAATCTTATTAAAGATGAACTTGATTTAATAGTCATAAAATCAAATGAAACTGCAAGTTTTTTTATTAAACAAAAAGAACAAAGAATTTGCATGTTAACTAGTGAACCAAATAAACCTATTAAACATATAATTGAAATAGGTGCCAAAAAACCTTTAGACAAAGGATCGAGTGGACATATTTTATGTGCATATAACAACTTACCAATTAAAGATAAACAATTCATATTAAAAAATGAATATTCAATGTCGTTTGGTGAACGTGATAAAGAAATAGCCTCAGTTTCAGTGCCAATTTTTTCTCAAAAAGATAGAATACTTGGAGCATTAACAATAACTGGTCATATAAGTAATTTTAATAAAAAAAATTCAATTTTTTTTTTAAATATTCTAAGATCTTCAAAAACTAAGATTGAAAAAAAATTAAAAAAAACCCAATAATGTCTAATCCTATTTCTTTTGATAAAGAAAATTTAAAGCAACTTGTTTCTAAAAAATTTATTTTAGTAATTTTAATTTCTATTCCAAGTGCAATTGTTGCAGATTATATCAATATCCCATTAGCATGGATGTTGGGTCCAATGATTATCACATCTATGGCTGCACTATATGGTTTAAAAGTTAAAATGCCAAAATTAGCTCTTAGCTTAATTTTAATCATTCTTGGATTGCATATTGGAAATTATATTGATCAAAATTTATTTAATCAAATGGTCAATTGGATTTGGACCTCTGTAATAATGCTTATCTATATTATTATTTGTATTTTGATTGTTTCAAAATATTTAAAGAAATATGCGAGTTATGGTGAAAAGGCCTCAATATTTTCTGCAGCACCGGGTGCTTTAGGTCCATTAATGATTTTAGCTGAAAATGAAAAAACTGACTTATCTCAAGTAGCTACTTCTCATTTAATTAGATTGATAATTATAATAACTGTCATTCCTTTTATAATTGTAAATAACGCAGTTACTGAAACCCTTATTATAAATGATTTTAATTACATGAATCAAAATCATTTTAATTTGCTTATTTTAATTATTGCTTCAATAATTTTTATTTTGGTTTTTGATAAAATCAAGATCCCTGCAGCACTTTTATCAGGAACATTATTTGCAAGTGGGTTATTACAGATGACTGATATTGCAACATACAAATTGCCGGATGCATCAATTAATTTTTGTCTTTTAATTTTAGGAGCATCAGTTGGATGTAGGTTTGCTGAAAAAACAGTTAAAGAAATAGCTAACAATTCACTTCATAGCATAGTTGCCACAACTATATTGGTGTTACTAGGTTTGCTTGCAGCTTATGTTGCAACATTCTTTGTTGATACCAATATTCTAACATTAATATTATCTTTTAGTCCTGGTGGAATTTATGAGGTAGCTGTAATAGCAATTGCCTTTGATTTAGATCCAGACTTTGTTGCATTTCATCATATTATTAGATTGCTAATGATACTCTTCACTGTTCCTATAATATTGAAAATTATTGGTAAGAAATTAAATTAATATTTTTTCCAACACTTTACTTGCACTTAATTTTTCTAAATCATCAACTTGTATTGCTTTAAAGTTTTCTCGCTCAATACTAACTTTAAAAGCTGTTGTATGCTTACCAAATAAAGTCAAACCTTTTACTCCAAGATGAGCAGTCATGTGAGCTGGGCCCGTATCATTTGCAACAACAAATGAACTTTCTTTAATCAAACTTGCTAGTTGAGAAATATCTAGAGCTTTACCTTTATCTAAAATTGAAACAGCATTGATGTTTTTTGCATCATCAATTTCAGAGGGCCCAGGGGCTACTACTACTTTAATTTGGTCTTCATATTTATTTTTAATTAACTCTATTAGTTCATTGTAATGAGGCCATTTTTTATGAGTTAGATGAGCTGAACAAAAAGGAAATAAAACAATATATTTATCTAAATTAAATTCTTGTTTAATATTATCAATGTTAGTGACAGCCCAACTAAAGTTTGGTTTCATGGTGTATTCAGTTTTAATTCCAGAAGTTTTTAGTTGATGATCAAATCTATCTAGAACAGGATTTTTATCAAATTCTTCTTTTAAAATATTACTTGGCAAAGTAGTTTCTGAACTAGACCAAGTATTAAAATTTACTTTTGGAAATAAAATATTCTTATAGAATTTTGTTCTAGATGAGTTTTGTAAATCATAAACTTTTTTTATCTTTAGTTTTTTTAAAGTTTTCATCAATAAATATAGATAAATTAGATTAAACCTTGATAGACGCTTATCTAAAATGACATTATGAACAACTGGGTTTTTTTTAAATAATTTAAAATAAGGTTTTGTTGTTAATAAATGTATTTGATCATCTTTATGATTTTCAGAAATATCTTGAATTGCCCCACAAGCTTGGGCTATATCTCCTAAAGAACCATGTTTGATAATTAAAATATTAGACATATTTCTAACAACTTAACATAGTATAAATTTTTATGAATAAAATTCTAGTTGAAGTATCTGTAGGAGAGCTTTTAGATAAAATTTCTATATTAGAAATTAAACAAGGAAAGATTAAAGATCCTGAAAAACTAAAATTTATTAATGCAGAGCACAGTATCTTAAAAGATCAATTAGATCACAATGTTAAATCTGATGAAAAACTTAATACTCTTTTTCAATCCCTAAAAGATATTAATGCAAAATTATGGGTGATTGAAGATGACAAAAGACTGTGCGAAAAAAATTCTGACTTTACTGAAAACTTTATAAAACTTTCAAGAGACGTTCATTTTTTAAATGATGATCGAGCTAAAATAAAACTAGAAATGAACAATCTCACAGGTTCTAAGATCAAAGAAATTAAAAAATATACCGTTTATTAGTCAAAAAATTTAATTCTTGTATTCATAAATTTTGATTTAGCTATATTCAGTAATATTAAACTATAAAAAATCATAGAAATAAAAACTATTGGACCA
>JAOIXS010000049.1 GCA_028225715.1 Candidatus Pelagibacter sp. | reverse complement strand
TCTCCTATATCACCTACTGCTACTGCTACTGATTGTGCCATGCATCTTTCTCCTGCTGACCCATATGCAGCTCCCATTAATCCATTTACTGCACCATCAAGGTCACAGTCAGGCATTACAACTAAATGATTTTTTGCACCACCTAAAGCTTGAACTCTTTTTTCATTTTTTGCAGAATTTTCATAAATATATTTTGCAATTGGTGTTGAGCCTACAAAGCTTACAGCTTTGACATCTTTGTTTATTAAAATTGCATCAACTGACTCTTTATCTCCATTAACAACATTAAAAACACCATCTGGTAGTCCTGCTTCTGTTAGCAATTCTGCCAATCTTAGTGGGCAAGATGGATCTTTTTCTGACGGTTTTAAAATAAATGTATTTCCACATGCAATAGCAATAGGAAACATCCACATCGGTACCATTGCAGGAAAATTAAAAGGTGTAATTCCAGCAACAACTCCAAGTGGTTGTCGCATAGACCAACTATCTACATTTGTTCCTACATTTTCTGAAAATTCTCCTTTAAGCAAATGTGGAATTCCACACGCAAATTCAACAACTTCTAGTCCTCTTGTTAAAGAACCTTTGGCATCTTCATAAACTTTCCCATGCTCTGAGACTATTAACTTTGTAAGTTCATCAGCGTTCTTTTCTATTAATTCTTTAAATTTGAACATTACTCTTGCTCTTTGAAGTGCAGGTTTTAATGACCAAGTTTCAAAAGCTTTTTGAGCCACTTCTACAGCATGATCAAGATCTGACTTACTAGCTAATCTTACCTCAGACTCTTGTTCGCCTGTTGCAGGGTTAAAAATTTTACTTTTTCTGTCAGATGAGCCTGAAATTAGCTTTCCGCCAACAAAATGTTCTAATAAATTCATGAATGTTGTTATTTAAAGCGGTAATTAGCTTGTTGCAAGCATTTTTTTCAATTCAGCTATAGCTTTTGCTGGATTTAATCCCTTTGGACACGCACTAGTACAATTCATAATAGTATGACACCTATATAATTTAAGCTCATCAGCTACTTTTTTTAATCTTGCTTTTCTTTCATCGTCTCTACTATCAACTATCCATCTATAAGCTTGAAGCAAAACAGCAGGACCTAAATATTTATCACCATTCCACCAATAACTTGGACAAGATGTTGAACAGCAAGCACACATGATGCATTCATATGCACCGTCTAATTTTACTCTATCTTCTTTAGTTTGTAATATCTCAGTAGTTTCAACTTTTGTATTTGTTTTTAGCCATGGCTCGATTGATTCATACTGTTTGTATAATCCACTTAAATCACCAATCAAATCTTTTTTAACTTTTAAATGAGGTAATGGATAAATATTTATATCACCTTCAATTTCTGAATGAGGCTTTGTACATGCTAAACCATTTTTACCATCCATATTCATTGCACAAGATCCACAAACTCCATGTGCACACGATC
The DNA here is from genome assembly GCA_028225715.1 of Candidatus Pelagibacter sp. Next base: position 2,032 of record JAOIXS010000049.1, on the reverse strand, counting down.
TACGATAAGCTAATGATGGGTCAATTTCGTTTTTAATCTTATTTAAAATATCTAATACTTTTGAAGGACAGTTATCCATGTCCACTTCATAGGTGTCTACTCTTGGGTTTTCTCCATTTGATGGATCCCATCTGTAAACATTTACTTTTCTAATATTTTTTGACCCAGTCTTATCTTGATAATAGTTACCTTTTTGAACTTCTGAATTTTTAGGTAAATTTATTTGAACCACTAGTAAACTCTTTCTTGAGGTGGAAAGTATTGAACTTCATTTGTTAAAGTTGTTTTAGTAACTGGTCTATATCCAATTTTTGAATCTTTTCCATTGCACCAAGCAATAGTATGTTGCATGAATTTTTCATCATCTCTTTTTGGGAAATCTTCTCTTGCATGCGCACCTCTACTCTCCTGTCTATTATAAGCAGAATCCACTGTTGTAATTGCTTGTCTTATCAAATTATCATATTCCAATGTTTCCACTAAATCAGTATTAAAAACAAGTGACTTATCTTTTACATTAATCGATTCCATTCCGTCGTATGCTTTTCTAATATCATCAACACCTTCTTTAAGCGTTTTTTTCTGTTCTAAAAACAGCACACTTTGATTGCATAGTTTTTTGCATTGAAAGTCTAAGTTCTGCCGTACTATTTTCACCGTTAGAGTTTCTTAATTTATCAAATCTTTCTAAGCATTTTTCTGTTTCAGTCTCTCCTATATCTTCATGTGGAGTTCCTGGTTTAACAATTTCGGCAGCTCTCTTGGCTGCTGCCCTTCCAAATACAACTAAATCAATTAAAGAATTAGATCCCAATCTATTCGCTCCATGAACAGAAACGCAGGCTGCCTCACCAATTGCCATTAATCCTGGAACTGTTTCAGAGTCATTTCCTGTTAACACTTCAGCTTTATAGTTTGTTGGGATACCTCCCATATTATAATGAACAGTAGGAACTACAGGTATTGGCTCCTTAGTTACATCAACATTTGCAAACAATCTTGCGGCTTCAGTTATTCCTGGGAGTCTACTTTCAATAATACTTTTGTCTAAATGACTTAAGTGTAAGTGAACATGATCCTGTTCTTTACCCACACCTCTTCCTTCATTAATCTCAATTGACATTGATCTACTTACTACATCTCTAGATGCTAAATCTTTTGCTTTTGGAGCATATCGCTCCATAAATCTTTCTCCTTTTGAATTAACTAAATAACCACCTTCACCTCTGACACCTTCGGAAATTAAAGTTCCATGTCCATAAATTCCTGTTGGGTGAAATTGTACAAACTCCATATCTTGTAATGGTAAACCCGCTCTTAAAACCATAGCATTTCCATCACCTGTACAAGTGTGTGCTGAAGTTGCTGAGTAATAAGCTTTTCCATAACCACCTGTTGCAATTATTGTGCTGTGAGCTCTAAATCTATGGATTGTCCCGTCATTTAAATTCCAGGCAATAAGACCTTTGCATTCACCATCTTTCATTAATAAATCTAGAGCAAAGTATTCGATAAAAAATTCAGTATTATGCTTTAAAGCTTGTCCATAAAGGGTATGAAGTATTGCGTGTCCAGTTCTATCTGCAGCTGCGCATGTTCTTTGAACAATTCCATTACCATAATTTTTTGTCATTCCACCAAAAGGTCTTTGGTAAATTTTACCATCGTCAGTTCTACTAAATGGAACTCCATATTTTTCTAACTCTATAACAGCAGCTGGAGCTTCTTTACAAAGATACTCGATGCTATCTTGGTCACCTAACCAGTCAGCACCTTTAACCGTATCGTACATATGCCAACGCCAATCATCTTCACCCATATTACCTAAAGATGCAGAAATTCCTCCTTGAGCAGCTGAGGTATGACTTCTTGTTGGAAATACTTTTGAAATACAGGCTGTTTTTAAACCAGCTTCACTTAAACCAACAGCAGCTCTTAGACCTGATCCTCCGGCACCAAGCACGATAACATCATATTCATGGTCTATTATTTTATATGAGCTCATTAGTTTAAATTAAATATTACAGTTATT
>JAOIXS010000048.1 GCA_028225715.1 Candidatus Pelagibacter sp. | reverse complement strand
AGTTTCTATTTCTGCTGATTTATTATTTGTAATATCCACCCATTCTATGTCTTTAATATTTTGCTTTTTATATAAATTTATTTCAGCACGGCAAATTTTACATGAATTATTAAAATAAACTTTCACAATCTATTTTTTATCTTTCCAAGCTGTCATTCCACCAGTCATATTTTTCACGTTTTTTATTCCCATTTCCTGCATAGTTTTTGTTGCAAGTGTGCTTTGACCTCCAAGACCACAAAAAACTATATATTCTTTGTCAGGATTTTTCTTAAACATTTCATTTTCTAAAGGACTGCCATCAGCTAGATAAAACTCTAATAAGCCTCTTTCTAAATTTACAGCATTACCAATAGTTTCTGACTCAAAACTATTTTTATCTCTTACGTCTATAAATTGAACATTTGGGTCATTTAGTTTTTTTTTGGCTTCATCAACCGAAATATTTTTTATCTCGTTAGAAACGTTCATTAATTCATCAAATTTTTTCATTATATTGTCCTTTTTTTTTAATTTATTCCTAAAATTATATAGAATCCGATAGATTGTATATGTGCGAAATACGACAATTGAAAAAATAATTATAACTATTACTTGTTATGTATGAATGATTTTTTTACTAAAACAGATTTATCAAGAAAAGATGCTGAAAGCATTATATCAGAAACATTAAATAATTGTGATGATGGTGAGCTTTACTTAGAAAACTCTAAAAGTGAATCTATTGTACTTGATGATGATAAAATAAAGAGCTCTAGTTATAGCTCTGATTTAGGATATGGTTTAAGAGCGGTTACTGGTGAAGTTGTGGCTTATTCTCATTCAAATGAAATTTCAAAAAAATCATTAAAACAATCAGCTAACAATCTAAACTCAACATTGAAATCTCAAAAAGGTATTTACAATCATGAAATTCCACAAACTAATGAAAAATTTTATAAAGATGTTAATCCGATAGAAGAAAAATCACTACAATCTAAATTGGATCTTCTAAAAGAAGTTAATAACTATACGAGAGCCAAAGGTGGAATGGTGCAACAAGTCACTGCTAGTTTTGCAGGTGAACATAAATCTATAGAAATTATAAGATCTGGAGGTGAAGTGTTAACAGATGTTAGGCCTTTAATTCGTTTTAATGTTTCGGTCATGCTTGAAAAAGATGGAAAAAAAGAAACAGGAGTTTATGGAATTGGTGGAAGACAATCTTATGATGAATACCTTAAAGATGATAATTGGAAAAAAGTATGTGATGAAGCATTTAGAATTGCTTCAGTAAATCTTGAAAGTAAACCTGCGCCAGCAGGAGAAATGAAAGTTGTTTTAGGATCGGGCTGGCCAGCAATACTTATTCATGAAGCTATAGGGCATGGTCTTGAAGGTGACTTTAATAGAAAAAAAACATCTGCTTTTCATAATTTAATGGGTCAAAGAGTTGCTAGTGAGGGTGTTACTATTGTTGATGATGGAACTCTTCATAATAGAAGAGGAAGTTTAACAATAGATGATGAAGGGACACCTACTGAAAAAACTGTTTTAATTGAAAATGGTATATTAAAAAATTTTATGCAAGATCGACTAAATGCTAGATTGATGAATACAAGATCAACAGGTAGTGGAAGACGAGAAAGCTACAAACATGTTATTCTCCCAAGAATGAGAAATACTATGATGTTAAATGGAAAATATTCTCAAGAAGAGATGATTAAATCGGTTGATAAAGGAATATTTGCAGTAAGTTTTGGTGGTGGGCAAGTAGATATTACTTCAGGAAAATTTGTATTTAACTGTACGGAAGCTTATGAAATTATTAATGGTAAAATTGGATCACCTATTAAGGGGGCAACGTTAATTGGTGATGGTCCTTCAATTTTAAAAGAGGTTTCATTAGTTGGAAACAACATGATGCTTGATCCAGGTATTGGAACTTGTGGAAAAGCTGGACAAGGTGTTCCAGTAGGCGTGGCACAGCCATCTATCTTAATTGACAAAATGACGGTTGGTGGAACTCAATTATAAATCATATGGTTAAAGATCAAGATTATTTAAAAAAGACAGCATCCTTTTGCATAGATTTAGCAAAAAAACTTGGCGCAACAGATTCAAGTGCAGCTGTGATGCACTCCATCTCAGAAACAGTAAATTTTAGAAATAAAAAATTAGACGAATCTGATAGATCGGATAGCCTAGGTGTTAGTCTTACAACTTATATCGGCAAAAAAAAATCAAGTATTTCTTCTTCAAATCTTACAGAAGAAAATATCAAGATGTTGGTGGAAAGATGTATTGAGACAACAAAAATTACTCCAGAAGATGAGTATAATTCATTACCAGATAAAGACTTATTGGCTAATAAAATTAATGATCTAAATTTATATGATGATGATCATATAGAGAATGATGAAAAAATTGAATATTTAAAAGAAGTAGAAGATGCTGCATTTCAAAAAAAAGAAATTATTAATACAGAAACTGGATTTTCTGAGTTAAAATCAAATTTTATATTAGCAAGCAGTGATGGTTTTTTAAATGGTTATAAATCTTCTTCTTTTTCAGCATCATGTGTTGCTGTAGCAAAAGATTCTAATAATAAAATGGAAAGAGATTATGAATTTACCAGCACCTGTCATCTTAATGATATGTTGAAGCCAAGCCAAATTGGCACAATAGCTGCAAAGAAAACATTACAAAAGTTAAACCCAAGAAAAATAGAAAGTGAAAAAATCAGTATTGTTTTTGATAGAAGAATTTCAAAAGGGATACTAAGTTCGTTTGCAGGCGCTATATCTGCATCTTCTATAGCAAGAGGGACTTCATTTTTAAAGGATAAAATTGATGAAGAAATATTTTCATCTTCAATAAATATTTTTGATAAACCTGATATACTTAAAGGATTAGGTTCTAGGTATTTTGATTCTGAAGGAGTTAAAACTAATGAATTGAAATTGGTAGATCAAGGAGTTCTAAAACATTATTTAATTGATACTTATAATGGAAAAAAACTAAACCTTAAGTCAAACGGTAGAAGTGGAGGAACAAGTAATTTATTTTTTGAAAAAGGCTCCATCTCATATAAAAATCTTTTAAAACTAAACTCAAGAACTCTTTATATTACAGAAACAATTGGGCACGGAAGTAATCTGGTTACAGGAGATTACTCAGTTGGGGCCAACGGGTTTATGGTTGAAGATGGAATATTTAAATATCCTGTTAGTGAAATTACAATAGCTGGAAATTTTAAAGATATATTTAAGAACATAACACTGGCAGACGATCTTGAGTTTAAATACCCAACTAATGCACCAACAATGTTAATAGAAGGCATGGTTGTTGCTGGGAAATGAAGGATTTCTGTATTATTGGCTCAGGTATTTCTGGCGCAACAATTGCTAAAGCACTCAGTAAAAAATTTTCACTAGATGTTTATGATAAGGCAAGAGGAGCTGGAGGAAGATCTTCTAATAAAAAGCTTAATAAGAATGAAAGCTTTGATCATGGTGTTCAATATATTTCACCAAAACATGATGAATTTAAAAAATTTATAAAAAGTTTAATTTCAAAAAAAATTGTTAAAAAATGGCAAGGAA
>JAOIXS010000047.1 GCA_028225715.1 Candidatus Pelagibacter sp. | reverse complement strand
ATTTATTCAATACAATTACTTCATTTAGGCTCTTTAAAAGCAGAAGATAGCAAGAAATTCTTAACTGTAAATGAAAACTATAGAGCAGACATACTTGATAGAAATGGAAATTATTTAGTAAAAACAGTTAAGTCGATAGATATTGGTATTAACCCTATTGAGGTAATTGATAAAAAAAAACTCTTAATTAATTTACAGTTAATATTCCCAGATAAAAACTATGCTGAAGTCATAAAAAAGATTGAAAAAAATAAATTCTTTTATTTTGAAAAAAAAATATCTTCTGCAAACTATGAAAAAATCATGCTACTTGGAGATAAATCGATTAAATCAGAAGAAAAACTAACTAGAATTTATCCTCAAAAAAACCTCTTTAGTCATATTATTGGTCAAATAGATGATGACAATAAAGGTATATCAGGACTTGAAAAATCTTTTAATGAAAAATTAAAACAAACAAGCGAACCACTTAAATTAACAGTAGATACTGACATACAATTTTTAATTAGAGAAGAATTGGTAAAGTTTCAATCTATATTTAGAAGCAAAGGTAGTACTGCAATTTTGATGAATGTTAATAATGGAGAAATTATATCTATGGTTTCATATCCAGATTTTGATCTTAATAAAAGAGAGAAGATAGTAGATCTCAACTTTATTAATAGAGCAACAAAAGGAGTGTATGAATTAGGTTCTGTATTTAAAACTTTTACAGTAGCTGCTGGATTAGAGGAAGGTTTAATTAATACTGACACAGAATTTTTAAATTTAGAAAAAAGATTACAATGTGGAAAAAGTAGCATATCTGAATATGATAACAAAATACCATCTGACCTTACTGTAGAACAAATTTTAATTAGGTCTGGAAACATAGGGTCTGTAAGAATTGGACAAAAATTAGAAATTATCAAATTAAAAGCTTTTTTAGAAAAAATTGGAATCCTCAGTAAAATAAATTTTGACATAGAGGAAGTTGGAGAGCCTATTCCATTTAAGTGGGGAAAATGTAAACTTGCGACTGTGTCTTTTGGGCATGGAATAACTACAACTCCACTACAGTTGGCAAAAGCTTATGCAATAATTTCAAACGGTGGTTTTACTGTTGAGCCCAGCTTAATAAAAAGCGAGTTAAAAAATAATCAACAAAAAAAAAGAATAATCAAAGCTGGTATTTCAGAGAAAATAAACGCGATACTTAGAAAAATTGTAACCACTAAAGAAGGTACAGCGGGACTTGTAAACATTGAAGGTTATGAAGTTGGTGGAAAAACTGGAACTGCTCAAAAAACAACAGTAGGTGGTTATTCTAAGGCAAAAGTTAATACATTTGCAGGCATTTTTCCTACCTCTAAACCTAAATATGTGCTGATAGTTTTACTCGATGAGCCGAAAACATCTCCAGATTACTTATATGAATATAAAAATAAAAAAGGTTCATATAAAGGAACACCGTTTAATACAGCAGGATGGACATCTGTTGAGGTAGCCGGAAAAATCATAGAAAAAATTGGGCCTATTTTGGCCACAAAACATATGGAAAATTAATATTTATATGCTGCTAGGTAATTTTCTTAAAAATATTAAAAAGGAATTTAAGAATCGTTATTTTTCTGGTCTAAGTTTTAAAAGTGCAGATTGTAAAAAAGATTATATCTTTTTTGCAATTAAAGGAACAAAGTCTGATGGAAGTAAATTCATTGATGACGCTATTAAAAAAGGTGCAACAATAATTATTTCAGAGAAAAAATTTGAAGGCATAAAAAATAAAGTATTATTTTTAAGATCAAAAAATGTTAGAAAAATATTATCAGAATTATCATATAAGATAACAAAAAAAAAACCCAAAAATTTAGTTGCTGTAACAGGAACAAATGGAAAATCATCAATTGCAGATTTTTATTTTCAACTACTCAACTTAAGTAATAAAAAAGTAGCTTCTATTGGAACATTGGGAATTAGGACAAAAAACAATTTAAAGAATGTTTCTAATACCACATTAGATTCAATAGGATTAAGCAAAATATTAAATGATTTAAAAAAACAAAGAATAGACAATGTTATATTGGAAGCTTCTAGTCATGGACTTAAACAAAATAGACTTGATGGCTTGAAATTTAATACTGCAATTTTTACAAATTTATCTCATGATCATTTAGATTATCATAAAACATTTAATGATTATCTTAAATCAAAACTCTATTTATTTGAGAGTTTATTAAAATCTAGAGGAAACATCATTACCGATAGTAAAATTCCAGAATATAAAAATTTAAAAAAAATATCACTAGATAATAAATTTAATCTTCAGGTTTTATCAAAAAGCAATAATGGAATAGACATTTATTCACATAAATTTAAAGATGATAAACAAATAATTGAAATTACACACAATCAAAAACATTATAAATTGCAAATAGATTTAATTGGTAGAATTCAATTAAAAAATTTATTTATGGCAATGCTTGCTGCTAAAAAAAGTAATTTAAAATTTGATAAAATAGTGAAATTGGCTTCAAGGGTAAAATCAGTAAGTGGTAGGTTTGAAAAAATTGGAACTTTAAAAAATAAATCAAAAGTTATTTTAGATTATGCTCATACACCTGATGCATTAAATACTTGTTTGTCTAATTTGAAAGAACAATTTGAAAATAAAAGGATTTTCATTGTATTTGGATGTGGTGGTAATAGAGATAAAGACAAGAGACCCATGATGGGAAAAATAGCCAATCAATACTGTGACAGAGTTTATTTAACTGACGATAATCCAAGAGATGAAAATCCACAAAAGATAAGATTAGCTATTAAAAAAACTATTAATAAATCAAAAATTTTTGAAATTTCAAACAGGTCTAAAGCTATTCATAAGGCTATATTTGATTTAAATACTGGTGATATTCTAGTTATTGCAGGCAAAGGTCATGAACAGACGCAAGATTATGGAAAGTTTGTAAATAAATTTTCTGACAGATTGGAAATACTACAAAATATTAAATTAAAAAATAAAATTCTTTCAACTAATCTTAAAATAAATATTTTAAAAGAGATTAGCAACTCTCCTCAAATTAATTCAAATATAAAAATAAACAATGCATCAATTAATTCTAAAACAATAAATAAAAATGACATATTCTTTGCAATAAAAGGAAATAATAAAGATGGAAATTTATATGTTAACGAAGCTATACAAAATGGCGCATCATTAGTAATAGCTAATAATCAAAAAAAATCAAAAAAAAAATTATAGTAGATAATACGTTACAACTTTTAACAGAAGCCTCATCAAAACTAAGAGAAAATTTATTTAGTAAAATTATATCTATAACAGGTAGTTGTGGAAAAACCTCCCTTAAAGAATTGTTAGGAAAAACTTTAAGCAAGATTAGTAATGTAACTTATTCACCAAAATCTTTTAATAATAAATTTGGAGTACCGTTAAGTTTATTTAATCTAAGAGAAAATGATGAATTTGGTGTTTTTGAGATTGGAATGGATAGAAAAGGTGAGATTGATTATTTATCAAAAATTATTAAACCTGATGTTGGTGTTATTACAAATATTTCCTATGCACATATTAAGAATTTTAAAAACATTCATCAAGTAGCCCTAGCAAAGTCAGAAATTATTAATAA
>JAOIXS010000046.1 GCA_028225715.1 Candidatus Pelagibacter sp. | reverse complement strand
ATATCCAGAACCATCTTCACATGGTGTTTCTAAAACCTCATCTATATATTTTTGAAAAATTTTTCCTCTGATAAAATTTTCTTCAAAGTCTTGAGAGTTAATAGTTTCATAAATTAATCTTCTTAAAGGAGGTTTATTCATCTCAAACCACATTATAAGTAATTCGTAATAAATTAATTCATATAACCTTATATGTATGGGTTTGCCCTTAACTATTCTTGACCAATTAAGATATCTTCTTATATCTATATTTCTTTCAATACTTTTCATGACAAGTATTTTTTATTTACCTCCTTTAATTGTAGTGTAACCACATCTTTTGCACTCAAGTGTTGTAACTCTATCTGTTGGTCCAAAACCAAACTCAATATTTAACGTTTTGTAGTCATGTATGCCCATAAAACAGAGTATTTTTATCATTTTCAAAAACATAATTTTGACACTTTAAATTGTTAAATCTATTCTTTGATGGTCAGCAGATGGCTGAAATAATTGCGGAGATTTGAGAAATAACTATACCGCAGAATTAGATAAAGTTCTACAAGTGTTCAGCTATTTTAAACTTATTTAATTAAGTAGAGATCTTTTTAAACTTTTTTTTAAAACAAATATGGCCGTATTAAATAATATTAATACGACCATATAATTAATATTTAAAACCAATTATTTGGAATAATGATGTAGTGAATTGCAAGTACAATTGCAACTGACACCGTCAATCCTATAGTCATTTTAAGAAAGTCTTTACCAATCAAAGGAAAGACATATTTAAATTTATAGTCTTTATTCATTGTAGATATTGCAAGCTCTCTACCACACAACAAACCAACAAATACCCATGTTGTTGACATTGGTAAATCATTAAGTTCTTTAAAATAATAAAGAACAGCAGCATAAATTACATTAATTATTGTTGCTGATCTTGCGTATCTAGTTCCAGTTTTATCTAAAACAACTTTTTGAATTGTTCCTCCGTTTATGTAGAAGATATAAAAAAGAAGAGCTGTGAAGTATGCAAGAACAATTAATAATAAATTTACATCTATTTGTCTTGGAAGATATACGGCTATATTAGCTACGTCATGAGATAACCAAACCCACCATAACCAAGCAGAAGTTACCCATACAGAGTTTCTCCAAAAACCTATCCATTTATCTTCAACTTCATCAAATTTCTCATTGATAAATTTAGATACTACTATCCAACAAATGTATGCTGCAACAGCTGCTAATCCATATCCTACAACACTCTTCATAAGCATTTTTTCAAGAACTACAGTTGATGCAAATGCTGACAGTACTAAAAAAGTAGTTGAAACAGGTATACCTATTCTTGTTAATACTAAAAGTATTCCAGGAGCGACAGCATGATACCACTGTATTTCTTGGAAAGGAATTCTAGTTAATCTTCCATAAGATATATCACCAGCATTACTGTACCAGCCCCATGTGATTGCAAGTATCATCACAAATGAGGCAGCGCTTGCAAGCGTATACCATTTAAACCATTTTTGTTTTGACGCTATAAATGTTCCAAGCGTTTGAATTGAATCATTTGCAATAACGCTATATCCCGCTAAAGCAAAACCAATGATCGTATATATTGTTGTCATTTCCATCTTATTTTTCCTATTTTTTATTTATCTTTATTATTTTCCATTTCGAACGATTCTTATTCTTGAACTCGATTTAATAGAGAAGGGAAATTTTATCTATAGGTAAATTTATTAATATTTTTTGTGGAGGGTTGATTCATTGATTATTATATTATTCAAAGTTGAAGTCTATACAGAGAATTCAACATAATAGTTTTAAGGAGGGTTGATTCCCTCTAATTACATTATTGAAAAATTATGTCTACTTTAAAAGTAATTTTTTTATTAATAATACGGCAATCAATGCACCAATTAATTCTGCAATTACATAGGTTGGTGTATTAAGATAATTAATACCAGTAAATGATTCTGTAAAAGTTCTTGCTATTGCTACAGCTGGGTTTGCAAAAGACGTTGAAGAAGTAAACCAATAACCAGCAGTAATATAAGTTGCAACACATGCTGCAATTGTTGTTTTACCATCTTTTAAAGTTGCAAAAATAATAAATATCAGACCAAAAGTAGCTACAATTTCTGCTAGAAATATATGAAAGCCATCTCTATTTTTTGTAGATAATTCAATTATATTATGTTCAAAAAATACATTAGCCAGCATTACACCTAATAAGCATCCCAATATTTGAGCTGGAATGTATGTGATTAAAAGTTTTCCTTTAATTTTTTTGGTTAAATACATTGCTAAACTTACAAAAGGATTAAAGTGAGCACCTGAAATTTCTGCAAAAGCCGTTATTAAGACAAATAACCCAGCTCCAGTTGCAAGTGTATTTGCAGTAAGTCTTAAAGCATTATCATTTGTAAGATTTTCAGCCATTATTCCAGAGCCAACAATAATCATTACTAAAAAACAACTACCTATAAATTCACCAATAAAAATTCTATTTTTCATAATTTAATAATGATTAAATTATAATTTTATAAATGCCAATTAAGAATAGTGGTATCTGCAAACCAAAGTTTGTTAATATAGCCTTATCTTTTGATATAAAACCAGCTATCGTCCAACCAATTACTCCAAGACCATGGAAGTAGATGTTAATAGGGTAGATATTTAAATTAGTTAGTAATATTCCAGTTAATACTAAAGCAGTACTGATCCATTTAAGGTATTTTTTAATAAACATAGTCTCCTCTATATGTAAGTTTTATGAGGATTTTATTACAATATAGAAGAGACTGAAATCTTTATTTAATTACTAAATAATATTAGCAATTAAATGAAGCCGACATATTTCTGATTAAATCAAAATATAAATCTTTTCCTGGTTTTAGATTGGCACCTAGTGGATCCAAGACACCAGTTTTTACATTTGTATCTTTGGCAATAGATTTGATTATATCAGGATTAAATTGAGGCTCTGACAATATGCAACTCACATTATCATGTTCAATGACTTCATGAATTTCATGAATTTGTTCTGCACCAGGCATAACATCAGGATTAACAGTCATTGCTCCAAGTATATTTACATTAAATCTATTTTCATAATATTGATATGCATCATGAAATACTACGTAACTAAGGTCTGTATTAGTTTCAGTAATTACATCAATTATTAGTTTATCAATTTCAGATATAGTTTTAGCTAAATTAGATTTATAAGTAGCTGCATTTTTTGAATCATTTTCAATTAAATGTCCAGTTATCTCATTTAATATCACTTTTGCATTAATTGGATCTAACCAAATGTGTGGATCATATTCACCATGCCCATGATCATCATGATCATCGTGCTCTTCTTTCTTAGCATCATGTCCGTGATCATCGTGCTCTTCTTTCTTAGCATCATGTTCGTGATCATCGTGCTCTTCTTTCTTAGCATCATGTTCGTGATCATCGTGCTCTTCTTTCTTAGCATCATGTCCGTGATCATCATGACCCTCATGTTCTTCAAAAATATTTCTTTCTCTAAATTTTAATTTTTTAATACCTTTTATTTCTAATAATTCAATTTTTTCAGCTTTCTTAGCAATTGTTGCTAACGGTTTTTCTAAAAAATTTTCTAAGTCTTCCCCAACCCAAAATATGATATCTGCCTGCTCTAACATTTTAGCGTGTGAGGGTTTTAATTGAAAATTATGAGGTG
>JAOIXS010000045.1 GCA_028225715.1 Candidatus Pelagibacter sp. | reverse complement strand
TTTTTTCGTTTAATGGTTTTATAAAAATCCTCAAATGAATCATAATTATTTTGATCCATCCATCCTAATTCATCCCACTCCATTCTTGCCTGAACTTTTGCGTTGGGTTCTTTTGTTTTTTTTTCTTCAACATTAAACCTGGGGTCGTTTCTCCAATCTTCACTCATTAGCTATTTTGCATTCTTATATTTATTACAATGCACTGAGGCAAACTTAATCTTCTTCATCATATGGGCATTACCCTTCATTATAATTTTATCAAATTTCTTATCAGTGTACTTATTGCTAATCATGGTAACTGCACATAGGCAGTATTCTGCTGCTCTAGCTTGTGTATTTCCATTTGCTACCATTCCTTCACGACAAACTTCATATTCATAATTTGCTCTATCAGAACTTAATGCGAAGCTTGTATTGCAAAATAACATTCCTAGAATTGTGATTGCTAAAAGTTTTTTCATTTCAATAATCGCTTGGGTCATCCATACAATCTTTATATCTTGTCTTACCTCTTGCCACGGTATCTGCATTATCAGCCCATTCTTGACATTTTTTTTTATTTTTAAAATAATTTACAGGGTTTATGTCATCTATGGCCCATCCAGCTTTACATTTTAATTTTTCAAATGCTGAATGTTCAGCCCACTTTGATCGCCACTCATGACATGCTTCAACCTTGTTAGGTTTAATTAAATCTATCGAAATAAATAATAGGGTGAAGATCGCAATCCCTAAAATCTTTTTCACTATAAGATGTTACAGGCTTTTAATAATGATCCACCTATAAATATTATCATTATTATACCAATATATTTTTGCATAATTTAACTGTAATTTTTTAAGAGATAACTTTCAACAGCTATAAAATGTTAATTTATCTTATTTTATTTTTGTATTGCAGAAATCAACAGCAAATTTCATAGATTGTTTTTGATACTCTTGGCTTTCATTTGTTAATACATCAAACTCTTCATCTGTCCATTTTTGACTAGACAATTTTACAAAGCAGCCACAATAAGCTTTTGCATTTTTAGCTCCTAGTCTTGATTTAACATCTGGGTAGCATCCGTTGTATATGGATTTTTCTATATAAGCACTCAATGCAAAACTTGTATTGCAAAATAACATTCCAAGTATTGTGATCACTAAAAGTTTTTTCATTTAAAAATTATTAGTTTTAAGAATCAAAATTACACAAACTACAATAAATGCTACCATTATAATAACTCCAATAGCATTACCTTCTGTAGATCCTTTTTTTATGCCCAAATGAGCTTCTATATTTTTTGCTTTTGATTGAACTGTTTCTTTAAATTTGCTTCCACAATTAATGCATTTTTTTGAATTTAAATCTTTTTTACTTATAGCAATTATATAATTATTTGATTGGCAATTAGAGTTGCTACATTTAGCATTAATCTTTTCCACAACTTAACCCTACCAATATTAAAATCAGGTGTCTAGGTGATGGAGCTAGTGAAAACAACAATACACTCATCGACCATAGAATCACCATAGGGTTTTTTAGGTTCGCACCATAAAATCACCATTAAATCCAAAGTAAATGTTTAAAAAAGTAAGTGATTTCAATAATTCTTATTGAACAACAATACAGTAAATCTTTAAATCAGTGGCTATTTTATTAGGTGATAAAAGAACGATAATGTTAAGAGTGTATTGCTCTTTTATCTACTGATAAAGCTGCTTCTTTTACAGCTTCTGAGAATGTTGGATGCGCATGACACGTTCTTGCAATATCTTCAGCGCTAGCACCAAACTCCATTGCTACTCCAATTTCTCCAATTAATTCACCTGCATGAGGTCCAATAATATGTGCTCCTAAAACTCTATCTGTTTTTTCATCAGCTAGAACTTTAACAAAGCCTTCTGCTTCATCAATTGCTTTAGCTCTTGAATTTGCCATAAATGAAAATTTACCAATTTTATATTTAGTATTTGCTTCTTTTAATTGTTCTTCTGTTTTCCCAATTGAAGCAACCTCTGGTGTTGTATAAATAACTCCAGGAATAATATCATAATTAACATGTCCTGATTGTCCTGCAATATTTTCTGCAACTGCAATACCTTCGTCCTCAGCTTTGTGAGCAAGCATCGGTCCATCAATTACATCTCCAATAGCATATACATTCTTAATATTTGTTTGAAATGTTTTGTCAGTTTTAATTCTTTTCTTTTCATCTAATTCAACACCAATTGCTTCTAAATTTAAGTTAGTTGTATTAGGCTTTCTACCAACAGATATAAGAACTACATCACAATCAAAATCTGCTTTTTTTCCATCTTTATCTGATGTTGAAACTATAGCACCATTAGCATTTTTTTTAATTCCTTCTACTTTTGTCTGCATATGAAAATTGATTCCTTGTTTCTTTAATATTTTCATAAACTCTGTAGATATTTCTCTATCCATTCCTGGCGTAATATGATCAAGAAATTCTACCACATGAACCTCAGCACCTAATCTAGACCAAACAGATCCCATCTCTAACCCTATATAACCACCGCCAACTACAACCATTTTTTTTGGCACAGTTTCTAAAGTTAATGCTCCTGTTGAAGATACAATTATTTTTTCATCAAATTCAATACCTGGTAATGCAACTGGAACTGACCCCGTGCTAATGACTGTGTTATCTGTTTCAATTATAGTTTCTTTTTTTTGATCATCTAATATTGAGATTTTATTTGCAGATTTAAAGCTTGCGGTACCCTTAAAGTAAGTGACTTTGTTTTTCTTGAATAAAAATTCTACACCCTTAGTTAAAATTGTTACTGCTTTGTCCTTGTTTTGCATCATTTTTTGAAGATTAAGTTTTACCTCACCCACCTCAATGCCAAGTTTAGAGAAATTTTTTGCCTTATGATAATTTTCTGAAATATTTAATAAATTTTTAGAAGGTATACACCCAACATTTAAACAAGTTCCACCTAATGAGCCTCTTGATTCTATACATGCAGTTTTAAGTCCCAATTGTGCTAATCTTATTGCACACACATAACCTCCTGGACCACCACCTATTACAACTGCTTGAAATTTATCTGACATTTAAATATTTAAAAATAACCTTCTTGGATCCTCTAAGTTTTCTTTAACCATTTTTAAGAATGATACTGACTCTTTACCATCTATAATTCTGTGATCATAAGACAAGGCAAGATACATAATGGGTCTAATTTTAATTTCACCATCAACCACCATTGGTCTTTCAACTATATTATGCATACCTAACACACCAGATTGAGGTAAGTTTAATATTGGAGTAGATAGCATTGAACCATAAACTCCACCATTGCTAATTGTAAAAGTTCCACCCTGAAGGTCATCTATGGTTATTTTTCCATCTCTTGCTTTTTCAGAAATAGTTTTAATATTTTTTTCAATATCAGCAAATGATAATTGATCAGCATCTCTTAATACTGGTACTACTAATCCCTTTTCAGTTCCTACTGCAAAACTCATATTATAATAATTTTTATAAATAATTTCATCTCCATCAATTTCAGCATTAACTGATGGATACATTTTTAGTGCAGCAACACATGCTTTTACAAAAAATGACATAAACCCTAATTTAATTCCGTACCTGCTTTGAAAATCTTCCTGGTTCTCTTTTCTCATTTCCATTATGCCAGTCATATCAACTTCATTAAAGGTAGTTAGTAATGCTGCATTTTCTTGTGCTTGTTTTAATCTTTTTGCAATTGTCTGTCTAAGCCTAGACATTTTAATTCTCTCTTCTTGACCATATTTAATTTTTCTTTCTGATGGTT